>CAILKC010000560.1 GCA_903834675.1 uncultured Victivallales bacterium
CCGCGCCGCCGGTCAGAACTCAGGGGAGCAGAACCATGAAGATGCCCGCTACGCTGAGGCTTGCAGCCCTGTCTGTTGCGTTCGTCCTGGCGGCTCTCGCCCCGGCTCAGGAGCCCGCGCCGTCCATCGTGGCGCCGCCCATCGTGGCGCCGCCCATCGTGGCGCCGCCCATCGTGGCGCCGGAGACGTTCCGTGAGCAGACTATCTACATTCCCTATGAGGATCTCCGCAAGACCTTTGAGAAGTCAGGCCGCGGGGTCTTTCTGCCCTACGAGGAGTTCCAGAAGCTCTGGCAGGCGGCCCGCGCCGCAGCGGCCCGGCCGGCGGACGCCAAACCGCCCGTAGACAACCTGGTCAGCGAGGTCGCGGGCGAGGCCACGGTCGCCAGGGACGTCATCCAGGTCAAGGCGAGAGTTCGCATCGAGCTGCTCAAGCAGGGCTGGAACCGGGTGCCGCTCCGCCTGGGCGATGTCGCCATCTCCAAGGCCGTGATCGGGGCCGCTCCCGCCCGCCTGATTCCGGCCGAGGGTGGGTACGCCCTGATCGTGGAGAACCCGTCCGGGACCCCGCAGGTCATCGAACTGGATCTGGAGTTCGCCCGGGCCTTCACCAAGTCGCCCGGCCGCAACCGGGTCAGCTTCGAGGCACCCATCACTCCCGTCAGCCGCTGGGATATCCGCATCCCCGAACCGGGGGTGAAGGTCGACGTACACCCGCTGCTGGCCGCCAGCGAAGTTCCCGCGGCCAAGGATGCGGTTGAGACGCACGTGCAGGCCTTCGTCGGCGCCACGCCCTCGGTGGAGATCGAGTGGACGCCAAAGACCGAAGGCGCCAAAGGGTTGACGGCTCTGGCCAGCGTGCAGGCTGAAACGCGAATGACCATCGACGAGGGCGTCACTCGCACCCGGATCGAACTCGAGTATGCCGTCAGCCGCGCCGAGTTGCCGCAACTGCGCGTCGAGGTGTCGGCGGAGCAGAAGATAGTCAACGTCTTCGATCCCAATGTGCGCGAGTGGTCCGTGGCGGTCGAAGAGGGGGTGCAGCGCATTACGGCGCAGCTCTTCGAGCCGGCGCGCGAGAAACAGCTCCTGGTGATCGAGCTGGAGCGCTTCACGACCGAGGCGGGGATCGCGGCGCCCCTCGTCAAAGCGCTCGATGTCGGCCGCCAGCAGGGCGTGGTCGTGATCCGCCTCGCCGCGGGTCTGCGGGCCGAAGCGCTGCGGCGCGAGAGCCTGCTGCAACTCGACGCGGCGGAGCTGCCGACCCGTCTGGCCAGCGAGAAGTGGGACTTCGCCTATCGCTACGCCGCCCTGCCGTTCGCTCTGCTGTTGCGGGTCGAGAAGATCCTGCCGCGTCTGCTGGTCGATACCCTCGTGGAAGCCCATGTCCAACCCGAGCAACTCGTCGTCGACGTGCGCAGCGTGTTCGACGTGCAGCGTGCTGGCGTCTTCCAGTTTGTCTTCCTGGCGCCGCCCGAGTGGGAAGTCCGCAACCTGCGCGGCGAGACGGTGGAGAATGCCACCGCGGCTGAGATCGACGGCCAGCACCGCCTCGAGGGTCAGCCCGGAAAACTGGTGGTGAACCTCTCTCGTCAGGCCAGCGGCCGGGTGGCGGTGGCGCTGCAGCTCTATCGTCGGCTGGCCGAACCCGACCTGCTCACGCCCAGCGGCAAGGCCGCCGCGATCCCGCTGCCCATTCCCCGCGCCGACCCGGAGAGCATCTTTCGTGAAACCGGCCGACTGGTCGTCCATGGGGCCGATAGCCTGCGCTTCAACCCACGTGAGCTAAAGGGCTTGCGGACCATCTCTCCGACTGAGGCGGGGCAGGGGTTTCCGGCCCTGCCGACGCCTGCCGGCGAGCGGCCCGTCATGGCCTTCGCCTTCGGCGCCGAGCCGGCCTCGTTGACGGTTGAAGCCGAGCGTCGCAAGCCACATATCACGGTGCGACAGCTCCTGGCCGTGCGCCTCGAGCCGGGGGTGGCCCGCTTCGAGGCGTCTTTCTTCTGCGAGGTGCTCTACAGTGGCATCAAGAGCCTGCGGCTCGATCTACCCAAGGCCCTGGCCGAGCAGATGCGGGTCACCGGCGTCGGCCTGCGGCACGAGGTCATCACTGACGCGGCGGAGCTGGCCGACCTGGCGCCCGATGCGGTCGCCTGGCGACTTAGCGGCGAAACGGAGTTCCTCGGCGCGTTCGTCATCCCGCTGGTCTGGGAGCAGAAGCTGGAGAAGCTCGATGTCGGGCGCAGCGTCGATCTGGTCATTCCTCACCTGACCCCCCGCGGCGTGGACCGCGCCTGGGGCCAGATTCTGCTGGCCAAGGCGGAGTCCATCGATGTCATCCCCGCCGAGACGCGCCGCGGCTTGCGCGCCATCGACCCACAGCACGATCTGATGCCGGGGGCGGCCGGGCGGGAGGCGGCCCGTGCCCTCGAATTCCTCCACGACGACTGGTCGTTGACGGTCCGCGCCACGCGCTACGAAGCCAAGGACGTCAAGGCGACCAGCATCGAGCGGGCGCTGCTGACGGCCGTCGTGACTCGTGGCGACGTCACCAGCGTCCAGGCCGTGTACCGCATGCGCAGCGCCCGGCAGCGGCTTACCGTGAAACTCCCCGGCGAGATCGAGTTCGATACCCAACCCCTCCATCTCAACGGTCGCCCGGTGCCGCTTGAGCAGGGGGTCGGCAGCGAGTTCTTCATCCCCCTTACCGCCGCGGTGCAGAACACGCCCTTTCTGGTGGAGTTGCGCTACACCGTACGGGGGCAGGGGCTGCGTTTCGAGGGCCCGAGCTTCCCGCAGGAGCCTGCCACCCAGCGCGTCTACCTGTCGGTCTTTCTGCCCCAGGAACTCACTTACCTCGGGGCGCACGGCGCTTGGAACGACGAATTTGTCTGGGTCATCCGCGGCTTCTCTTCGTGGCCGCGCAGCAGCCGTAGCCGGGAGGCGTTGTATCAGTGGGTGAGCGAGGGTCTGGAGACCGGCCGCGACAGCCTGGCCAGCTTTGCCACCGATGGCCAACACCTGCTGTTCTCGACCCTGCGCCCGCTGCCGGACGCCGCCGGGGCCTTGCGGATCAGGGCCGTCCGTGATCTCTGGGCCCAGATGCTGGTCATCGGCGTCGGCGTAGTCATCGGGCTGGTGCTGCTGCCAGCGAGCTTGCCTCGGCGAGCCCTGGCTATCGGCCTGGTGGCGGTGCTCATGTTGCTGCTGGCCGTCTTCCTCCCCAGCCTGGCCCGGGCACTGGTGACCAACGCCGCCCTGGCGGGCGCCATGATCGTGCTGATCCTCTGGAGCCTGTGGTACATCGTGGTGACCCGTCCGCGGGACCGCCGCGCCCAGCCCTGCCGCCTGGCCGACGGCCCGCCCAGCCCGGCGGTGGCCGCACCACCGCTGCCGCCCCCGGTCCCGTCCGGACCCGAAGCCGGCAAAGACCAAGGCTGAAGGAGGACGGTACCATGCATACTCAGATCCTCTCGCACAGGAATCGGGCGGGCCTCGGCCGCGGGTGTGTGCAGTGCTTGCGGGTGCCCTCACCCGCAGGCCTCTGCCGCCCGCGCCTGCGGCCAGGCGCCTCTCCAGAAGACAGCGGAGATGCGGCAGGCCTCTGCCGCCCGCGCCTGCGGCCAGGCGCCTCTCCAGAAGACAGCGGAGATGCGGCAGGCCTCTGCCGCCCGCGCCTGCGGCCAGGCGCCTCTCCAGAAAACAGTGGAGATGCGGCAGGCCTCTGCCGCCCGCGCCTGCGGCCAGGCGCCTCTCCAGAAA
>CAILKC010000561.1 GCA_903834675.1 uncultured Victivallales bacterium
ATGGCGCCCCTTCGGGGCTGAAGAGGCAGAGGCGAACCCGCGACTTCCGCGGCTGGGGGTGCCGCCGCGAAACCGTAGCGGCGGGATGGCGGATCGAGATGGACATCGAAATCGGGATCGAATCGACGGGGGGACTCGGACACTGCGTCCCCCTCGTCTATCGACCCACCACGGCGGGCAGGCCCTCGACCCTCTGCGGTTCTCAGACAAGCGAACCCCTACGGAGCTGACTTGCACCCGTGATGTTGACGCCGCCTGTCAGCCCTCCTATCTTGGAGGCATGGACCAGGCGACCCGGCCATCCCTGCTGGAGAGACTGCGCGATGTCGAGAACCACGCCGCGTGGGCGGAGTTCTTCGCACTCTATGGCGGCATGATCAGGGGCTATGCCCGCAAACTGGGCTGTTCGGCCGCCGCCGCCGACGATGTCACGCAGGAGACTCTCGTCCGGCTGCTGAAACGGATGCCGGAGTTCGTCTATGCGTCCGGGAACGGGCACCCTTTCCGCTCGTATCTCCTGGAGATTGCCCACGGCCGCGTGGTGGACTCGTTCCGGCGCGAAGGGCGGTTCACGACGCTGCCCGAGACGCCGTCGGGGGAGATCCCGGTGTACGCCCGGGCCGGCAACTCTGGCGCAGCGCTTACCGAAGCCCCGGACGCGGGAGACCTGGCCTGGGCCGAGAGCGTGCTCGCAGAGGCCTGGCGACGGGTGCGCGGTCGTATCCGTCCCGAGACGGCCCGCGCTTTTCGTGCCCTCGCGACCGGCACGGCGCCAGCGGCGCTTGCGCGGGACCTTGGCATCGCTCGCAACACCCTGGACCAGTGCAAGTTTCAGGTTGTCGCGAGACTGCGGCGCGAAGTGAAAGGAATCCTCGCTGAGGCCGGTGAGGTCGACCTGCCGCCGTCGCTGTTGGCCGCCGTTGGGCAGGCTCCGTGGGACGAGGCGGCCCGGGATGGCCTGCGGCAGACCTTCGAGACGGGCACCCCACCAGCAGGACAAAGCGCCCATATGCGCTACGTGCAGGGGCTGCTGGAGTCGGGCGCGAGACCTGCCCTCCCGGGGGTCTACCTGGGGGATGCGACCCCGCCGGCAAAAATCACCTGGACAGTGCTGGCGTCCGGTCTGATAGCGGGGGCGGCGCCGAACACCGGGTTAAGACTGCCGCACCGTGGGGTGTCTGGCCAGCATACACGCTTTGACCGTACCGAGGACGGCTGCTGGCACGTGGTCGACTTGGGCTCGACCAGCGGTACCGCTGTGGACGGCCGCCTCGTCCCTTCGGCGCGTCTGCTGGACGGCAGCATCGTCCAGATGGGAGAGGCGGTGCTGGTCTTCGTGAACTGGGAGTGAGGGGTTCGGCGGCGTCCCTACCTTTGGTCCACCGTGACTCATAGGGCACATCCCCGTGCCGCGGACGGCCGTTGGCATCAGGCCGACGGCATCCCAGGCCGGGGAGAATGCGGAACGCGCGACGGTATAGTGTTCGCCCATGCAAACGACGGAGCCCATCGTGCGTCCGCTGGAGGGCGGCACTCAGCCCCTTCCCTTCGCAGATGATCTGACGCCGCCCACACGTCTTGGCCTCTACGAGGACGTGCGCCCCTTTGCCTTGGGTGGCATGGGCATGATCTGCCGGGCGCGGCAACTCATGCCCCAACGCGAGGTGGCCATCAAACTGCTGCGCTCCGGCGCGCACGCCTCGGCGGCGCTGAAGGAGCGTTTCCTGCGCGAGATCCGCTTGGCGGCGAACCTGGACCACCCCGGCATCGTTCCGATCTTCGATGCCGGTGAGCAGGACGGCTGGCTGTATTTTGTGATGCCGCTCCTGGAGGACGCGGAGTCGTTGGTGGACCGGGCCGCGTCGCAACGGCTCGATTGGCGGGCGCGGCTTGGCCTGGCGGTGCGGGCTGCCGAGATCGTCGCGGTCCTGCACCGTGAGGGGTTGCTGCATCGCGACCTGAAGCCGGGAAACATCCTGGTGGACCGCCACGGGGAAGTGCGATTGCTGGATTTCGGCCTGGCGGTGGCGCTGGAAGCGCGGACCACCGTTTCCCCTTTGAGTGGTGGTGGCCTCGCCGGCACCCCCGCCTACCTGTCCCCCGAACAAGCGGCGGGAGTGCCAGCGCGCGAACTGAATGCCGCCACCGATGTCTACGCCCTCGGCGTGGTGACCTACGAGCTCCTCACCGGCCACATGCCCTACGAAACCGAGTGCTCACTGCCGGAGATCCTGCGCTCCATCCGGGAGGCACGGCCGGCAGCTCCGTCGAGCTTCGTCCTCGATCTGCCGCCCGCCGTCGAACAGGTCATTCTTGCCGCACTGAGCAAAAAGCCCGCCCACCGGCCAGCCGATGCCGGGAAGTACGCCGCCGCGCTACGGCGTGCCGCCGACGGCTCCACGGCTCGAACGCTTTCCTGGTCGGCCTGGCGCTCACCTGGACGGCTGCTAGCGGCGGCGAGTGCAGCCGGCCTGGTGCTGTTGCTGGCAGCGGGGACCGCAGCCCTCTTCCACCGCGTCTTGGGCTCGCCCGTCGCCAGCGCCCCGGCGCGCCCGGTCCCCGGTCTTCAGCCCGCGGCTCAGGCGGGGCCTGCTTTGGCAACCCGTGGCATCCAGCTTGCGGCAGAGGCGGGATCCCCTGGGGCCCCGGGGGCTTCCGACAAAGTTGACACGGCCGCCGTGGCAGGCGGCAGCGCTGCAACCAACGGCAACGACCAGGGCGCCCGGACGCCGCGCCCCGGCGGCGTCAGCGCGGCCGTCGGAGTCGTCTTCGTCGACCGGAATGCGACCGGCGCCCGCAACGGAGCGTCGTGGGTTGATGCCTGCACCGACCTGCAGTCGGCCCTGGCCGCCGCGGACAACGGGAATGAGATCTGGGTCGCCGCGGGCACCTACAAGCCCACCACCGGTAGCGCCCGCACCGTCTTCTTCCAGATGCGGCTCGGGGTCAACCTGTACGGCGGGTTCACGGGTACCGAGACGCAGCGCAGCCAGAGGAACTGGACCACGAACGAGACGGTTCTCAGCGGCGACATCGGAGTGCCCGGCGACACCACCGATAACTCGTACCATGTGGTGTTGTATGTCTACGGGATGGGAGGCTCTGTTCTGGATGGGTTTACCGTGACCGGAGGCATGGCCAATGGCAGTGGCGATGACGACAACGGGGGCGGGGTGTTCTGCATGGATGCCCCGGCGCGGCTGGTGAACTGCCGCTTCGCAGCGAATGCGGCGGCCAACGAAGGGGGTGCGGTGTTCGCTAAGTCCGGCGAGCTGGTTCTGGCGGACTGCCGGCTGGTAGGCAATACAGCGGCCGGCTGGGGTGGCGGCGCCGTGTGTGTCAATCAGGCCTCGTTCCAGATCTCAGGGTGTTTCTTCGGAGGGAACGCGGCTACGGCTGCCGACCCCATGGGCTATGCGGGTGCGGTGAGAGCGGAGTCCGGCGCCTCCAGCACGATTGCGGACTGCGTTTTCGTGGGGAACAGCGCCCGCCGAGGGGGGGCCATCCGTACCTCGAAGGGGGCCAGCCCAACCATCACCCGGTGCAAGTTCAGCGGCAACCATGCCTCGGGAGCCGGAGG
>CAILKC010000562.1 GCA_903834675.1 uncultured Victivallales bacterium
CAATCTTCGCTGTGGACGGGTACCCAGGGCGTTGCCCTGGGCGCCCGAAACGCCCCCTTGGGGCTGAATACCACGGCCCATCCTTATTGCACAGGTCGCTGTTTCTTTACGTCCTCACGCTCTCACAGGCAACCAGGCTGCCAACTTTGAAACAGCCCTGGGAACAGCCCTGCCGGAGTGGCCCACGGGCTGGACTGGCCCTATGTTGCCGGGAAGACGCATTGGAGTCGAGCGACGGCACTCCCCCCGGTGCTGCGCAGGAAGGAATCCAGGCCATGACCTCTCGTCAACGCATGTTGGCAGCCCTGCTCTTCGGCACGCCTGACCGAGTCCCGCTTGGGGTCGGCGGCGGCCGTGAGTCTACCCGGGCACGCTGGTACTCCGAAGGCCTCCCCAAGACGGTCTCGCCCGGCGAGATCGCGGAGTACGCATACCGCCAGGCCGGCGGCGTCATCCCCTGGCCAACCGGCGGCGCTGGGTTCGGCGTCGACCACCGCATGATGCCCATGTTTGAGGAGAAGGTCATCGAGCTGCGCCCCAACAGCCAGGTCGTTCAGGACTGGAAGGGCAACATCTGCGAGATTGGCCTCGAGTTCTCCCCGATCTACCTGCGCAATGCCATCGACTTCGTCACCCGGCGCTGGATCAAGTGCCCGGTGGAATCCAGGACGGACTGGGAAAACCTGAAGTGGCGCTACAACCCGGACGATCCGGCCCGACTGCCGACCCAGGCCGCCGAGCTGGCCGCACGCCTGCGCGACCGCGACCACTTCATCTCCTGGTCGTTCCATGGCCCCTTTTGGCAACTGCGCGAATGGTGCGGCTTTGAAGGACTGTGCCTGCTTCTGATCGAGGACCCTGCCTTCGTCCGCGAAATGTGCGAGTTCTGGACCGACTATGTCCTGCGCCTGCTCAAGAACGGCTTCCGCTACCTCATCCCCGACGAGATTCACCTCTCCGAGGACATGGCCTTCAAAGCCCACAGCATGATCTCACCCGCCATGACCCGCGAATTCCTCAAGCCCTCCTACGACGCCTGGCATAGCGCCCTGCGCCAGGCGGGGGTCAAGGTCTTCTCGATGGATTCCGACGGCTATGTCGGCGAACTGATCCCCATCTGGATCGAATCCGGCTTCGACGTCTGCGATCCCATGGAGGTGGCGGCGCATAATGACATCGTCGCTTTCCGGCGCGAGTTCGGCCACGATATCGCCTTTCGCGGCGGCGTCGACAAGCGCGCCATGGCCAAGGGCGGCGACGCGCTCAAGGCCGAAATCGACCGCATCGCGCCCGTCGTCGCCGAGGGGGGCTACATCCCGGGCTGCGATCACGGCGTGCCTGCGGATGTCTCCTGGGCTAACTTCGTGGAGACCACCCGACTGCTGGCCAAGGTCACCGGCTGGTTGCCTGCACGCTAACACAGGCTGGGCCGTTTCTTTTCCCGGGCGGTCGGCGCCTTGGAGCCGGCGGTCCGCACCGGCCCAGCCGGGGCTTCCGCCGTCTCTGGGGTCTTGCCGACGGCGGATACCGCGAACCTGCCCGGAAACGGGCTAGGCATCGCGGGTTCCAGGGCGGCAAGCGGGGCCAGGGCAGACGCCTGCCAGATCTAGCGGGGGTCTCTTTCTTGAAACAGCCCTGTAGCGCAGGGCGGGGTGGTTTCCTGCCCTCTGACGCTATGGTATCTGCCCGACCGGAGTCTGAGGCTCTGAGTTCAGGAGGCAATTCCCTATGCGCATTGGTTTTGGCAGACAGGACATCACGCCGCGGGTCGGGGTCGAGTTGTGCGGCTTCGGGCCCTTCCGCTGCCGCCACAGCATCGGCATCCGTGACCGGCTCTGGGCCCGCGCCATGGCGGTCGAGCAGGACCGCGACACCGTGGTCGTGGTCGCCTGTGATCTGATCGGCGTCACCCTGGCCATGACCGACTCCGTCCGGGCCCTGGTCCAACGTCAGACGGGCCTGGCGCCAGAACGCTTGATGGTCTGTTGCAGTCACACCCATAGCGGACCCGCCACCGGCAGTTACAGCGGCTGGGGGGAACCCGATCCGCCCTATTGCGAGACCCTGCCCGCCCGCCTCGCTCGCGCCGCCATCCAGGCTCTGGGCGACCTGTCCGAAGGCACGTTCCAGTACGCCGAAGCGCCCTGCGAGGGCATCGGCCTGAACCGCGAGTACGACAAGGACGCACCGCCGCTCGAAGAGGTGCTCAAAGACTCCTGGCGGCCCGCCAAACCGGAACTCACCGACACCGTCTGTCGCGTACTCACGGCGCGGGATGCGGCGGGCGCCCTCCGCGGTTTCGTCAGTCACTTCGGCTGCCATCCGGTCACCTGCTGCCAAGCCACCCGCTACATCCACGGCGACTACTGCGGTGTGGCCACCGGCATGCTGGAACGCGAGAACCCCGGCGTCACCGGCCTGTTCATCCAGGGCGCCCAAGGCGACGTCAATACCTGCGTGGTCCACAAACCCGAACCGGAATCGCTCCTGGCGCTCGATGTCCTCGCCTCGCGTTACGCCAATGCGGTCCGCCGGGCCATGGGCCTGGCGGCGCCGCTGGCGGTGGACCGCGTGGTGACCCACCGCCAACGCCTGGTCTTTACCCGCAAACCCTGGGGCGCCTCCGAACTGCAATCGCGCCTCGAGACCTGTGAGGCCTTCCTGCACCGGCTGGATGCCCATGACGACTTCAGCGAAGGCAACCGCACGGTGCGCATGGAGATGGTCTACGCCTTGGCACTGCGCAAGATGCTGGCCCGCGCCGGACGCGGGGAGAACCTGGCCGATCCCACTGAGATCATGGGGCTGCGCCTGGGCCCGCTCAGCCTGCTCGGCAGCGGCTTCGAGACCATGCAAGCCATCAAGAACGACATCGTCCGGGCTGCCCGCGGACCCCATACCTGGGTGGCCGGCCTCACCAACGACTCCGTGGGCTACGCCCCCGACCACACGGTCGCCGCCCGCGGCGGCTATGCTGCCGATATGGTGCCGTTGATCCTCGGCACCCTGCCCTACGCCAGCGTTCATGACGAACTGCTCGAAGCCCTCCTGCGGACCGATCTCGCCCTGGCCTGACCCGGCCAACTCAAGAAAAGAGCGGCAAAGGGACCGCGGCACAGCCCGCAACCCACAGCCTGGGAGAGGCTGAAACCGAACGGAACGATTGCCCTGCGCGACCGGGCGCTGTTCCAAGAAACGACCGCCGCCGTACCGCCGGCAGTGAAAGCGGCGTCGACGGGCCGCGTCCGCGGCCCTCTGCCGCACGCAGTCCATATCGCGCGGCGCCCATACTATGTGCGCGTGGCAAGGTCGCCGACGGCGACCGCGACACCGCTTTGGCTTGGCGCCTGTGCCATTCCTGACGGCGTATGTTCTCGCGCAACCAGATACGGCAGACAGACCACGGGTTGTTGCGCCGCCCAGCCCCGGTTTCTTGAAACAGCCCTGCTGCGCGACCTCTATGGATTGCAGCCGCACCGCGCGTGGTTATAGTAGCGGCCCGATGCGTTCGCGTCGGCAGGCCGGGTGGCCGCGGGCACTGTGATACCGGTTGAGTTCCTGAAAGCGGGAGCATTATGAGCAAGATCAAGGCTAGACACATTTTCACCTCCGAGTCCGTCTCCGAAGGCCATCCCGACAAGCTCTGCGACCAGATTTCCGACGCGGTCCTGGATGCCTGCCTGGCGCAGGATTCGCAGAGCCGCGTGGCGTGCGAATCGCTGGCGACGACGGACCTCGTCGTGATGTCTGGCGAGATCACTACCCGCGCCATGGTCAACTGGGAGCAGGTCGCACGGGACGTGGTACGGCAGATCGGCTACAACGACCCCGCGGTCGGCTTCTCGGCGGATACCTGCAAAGTCTTCGTCTGCATCCACCCCCAATCGCCCGACATCTCCCAAGGCGTCACCGCCGACGCGGCCAGCGCCAAGGAACAAGGCGCCGGCGATCAGGGCATGATGTTCGGCTATGCCAGCGACGAGACCCCGGAACTCATGCCGGCCCCACTGCTCTATGCCCACGCTTTGGTCCGGCGACTCGCCGAACTACGCCGCTCTGACCCCGCGACCTATGCCTATCTGCGGCCAGACGCCAAGAGCCAGGTCTCCGTCCTCTACGATAAAGGCAGACCGGTCAGCATCCCCACCATCGTCGTCTCGCACCAACACACGCCCGACGCCGACGACGCCACCCTCCGTACCCTGGTGGCCGATGTGGCCCATGAGGTCATCCCCGCCCATCTGCTTACCAACGACCTCCGCTACTACGTCAACCCCACCGGCCGTTTCGTGGTCGGCGGACCCGCGGGCGATACCGGCCTGACCGGCCGCAAGATCATCGTGGATACCTACGGCGGCGTCGGCTGCCATGGCGGCGGCGCCTTCTCCGGCAAGGACCCCTCCAAAGTGGACCGCTCCGCTGCCTATATGTGCCGGTACGTGGCCAAGAACATCGTGGCCGCCGGACTGGCGCACAAGTGTGAAGTACAGGTCGCCTATGCTATCGGAGTGGCCAGGCCGCTCAGTGTCAACATCGACACCTTCGGCACCAGCGCCGTCTCCGAGGACCGTATCCAGGCGCTGCTCCTGGCGGGTGAGATCTTCGATCTGCGGCCCGCCTGCATCGCCCAGACGCTGGGATTGAAGACGCCCTCCCAGGCTGGCTGGTCCTATCGCGAGACGGCCTCCTACGGACATTTCGGGCGCGGCAAGTTCCCCTGGGAGCGCACAGACAAGGCCGAGGCGCTGCGCGCCGCCTTGAAGGGTTAAATCATGGCGCTTGTCCTCGGCTTCGGCTCCGCACTCCTCGATCAGCTGGTCCACGTGCCCGAGTCGTTCGTCGCCGCGCTGCCCGGACAGAAGGGCGGCATGGTGATGGTGGATGACGCGGAGCGTCGCCGCCTTCTCGCCTCTCTGCCGACGCCCCCGGAGATCGCCCCCGGGGGCTCCGCCGCCAACACCGTGGTCGGACTCGCCCGCCTCGGCGTCCCGAGTCGCCTCCTGGCCAAGACCGGAAATGATGCGGCCGGGGACGCTTACCGTCGCCATGCCGCTGAGGCCGGCGTCGACACCTCGAGTCTAAAGTGCGCCGCCGATCTCCCGAGTGGCACCTGCCTCAGCCTCATCACCCCCGACGGCGAGCGCACCATGCGCACCTTCCTGGGCGCGGCCTCGACCCTGGCCACCGACGAGATCGGCCCCGCGGACCTGCATGGCTGCACGCTCCTGCTCACTGAAGGGTACATGCTCTACAACCGCCCCCTGCTGCTCCACGTCCTGCGCCTTGGCCGGGCCGCCGGGTGCCGCATCTGTCTCGACCTGTCCTCCCCAGAGGTCGTCGGCGCCTCGGCCGATCTACTGCCGACCCTGCTCGATAACTATGTCGATATGGTCTTTGCCAACGAGGCGGAGGCGAGCGCCTTCGTCGGCGCCCGGGACCCCGCCAGCGCGCTCGCGGTGCTGGCCAAGCACTGCGACCTGGCGGTGGTGAAGCTTGGCGCCGAAGGGGCCCTGCTGCGCCAGGGGCAGCAGACCGTCCACGTCCCGGCAGAAAAGGTGACGGTTTGCGATACGACTGGCGCCGGCGACCTCTGGGCCGCCGGCTTCCTCTACGGGTGCCTGCAAGGCTGTTCCCTGCAGACCGCTGGCCGCATGGGCGCCGCCGTCGCCGCCGCTGTCGTCGGCGTGCTCGGCGCCGCTCTCCCCGCTGCCACCTGGACCCGGCTGCACGCTCGGCTGCTAGCCCTGCAACAGGAAAACTGAGGCCCGCGGCCCGCGGCATACGGGCTTTTGGAGAAGGTGTCCCATGACTTTCAAGACCCCCACCTGCTGGATCGCCAACCCCAACCTGGCGGATTTCGGACGCAAGGAACTGGACATTGCCGAGAAAGAGATGCCTGGCCTGATGGCTACCCGGGAAAAGTACGGCCCGGCTCAGCCTCTGCGCGGCGTCCGCATCATGGGCTCCCTGCATATGACCGTGCAGACCGCTATCCTCATCGAGACCCTGGTCGACCTCGGCGCCGACGTGCGCTGGGCTTCCTGCAATATCTTCTCCACCCAAGACCACGCCGCCGCGGCCATCGCCGCCCGCGGCATCCCGGTGTTCGCCTGGAAGGGCGAAACGCTGCTCGAGTACTGGGACTGCACCCTCGAAGCCCTCACCTGGCCCGATGGCCAAGGACCGGACCAGCTCGTCGACGACGGTGGGGACGCTACCTTGCTGATCCACCGTGGCTACGCGGCCGAAAACGACGCCTCCATCCTCGATGTCCCCACGGACAATGTGGAATTGCAGACCATCAACGATCTGCTGAAGCGGGTGCTCAAGGAACGCCCGGGACACTGGCACCGGGTGGCAGCTCGCGTCCGGGGCGTCTCGGAGGAAACCACGACGGGCGTGCATCGACTGACGCAGATGGCAGACGCCGGCCAGTTGCTCTTCCAGGCGATCAACGTCAACGACTCGGTCACCAAGAGCAAGTTCGACAACATCTACGGCTGCCGGCACTCGCTCACCGACGGCATCAAGCGGGCGCTCGATGTGCTGATCTCCGGGAAGACGGTGATGGTCTGCGGCTACGGCGATGTGGGCAAGGGCTCTGCCGAAGCCCTGCGCAACGAGCGCGCCCTGGTTCTGGTCAGCGAGATTGATCCCATCTGCGCCCTTCAGGCCTGCATGGCAGGACACCGCGTCTGCACCCTCGAAGATGCCCTTGCCAGCGCCGACATCTTCGTCACCGCCACGGGCAATTGCGACATCATCACCGCCGAGCACATGAGCCGGATGAAGGACCAGGCTATCGTCTGCAACATCGGGCACTTCGATAACGAGATCCAGATCGCGGCGCTGGAGAAGTGGCCGGGCATCGTCAAACTCGAGATCAAGGGCCGGGAATGCCCCGTGCATCGCTACACCTTCCCCGATGGACACTGCATCTACATCCTGGCCGAGGGGCGTCTGGTCAACCTCGGTTGCGCCACCGGCCACCCGAGCTTCGTGATGAGTAACTCCTTCACCAACCAGACCCTGGCTCAGATTGACATCGCGGGGAACCCGAAGCGTGCGGTCGGCGTCTACCGCCTGGCCAAAAAGCTCGACGAGGAAGTGGCCCGCCTGCACCTGGCCAAACTGGGAGCCCGGCTGACGGCGCTGACCGCCGCACAGGCAGCCTACATCGGCGTGCCTGCCGAGGGCCCGTTCAAGTCCGAGCACTACCGCTACTGAGGCGGGCGACAGGGAGCGGGGGGCGGCCATGAAGGTGCTCAACTTCGGCAGCCTGAACGCGGACCACGTCTACCGGGTGCCGCACTTGGCGCGGCCGGGGGAAACCGTGGCCAGCACGGCCTACCAGCGTTTCGCCGGCGGCAAGGGCGCCAACCAGTCTGTCGCCCTGGCCCGGGCCGGCGCTCCCGTGGCCCACGCCGGCAGCATCGGTCCCGAAGGCTTGTGGTTGCGCGATCGGCTGGCCGCGGAGGGAGTGGACGTGCGCGCTATCCGGGTCGCTGACGGCCCCGGCGGACACGCCCTCATCCAGGTCGACGACAGCGGCCAGAACAGCATCGTCCTCTTCCCCGGCGCGAACGCCACCATCGCGACCGAACACGTTCAGGCTGCCCTCGGCGGCCTGCAGCGTGGGGATGTCCTGCTGTTGCAGAACGAGATCAACGCCACCCCGGAGTTGCTGGCCACGGGACGGGCTGCCGGCTTGCGGGTGGTGTTCAATCCCGCCCCCATGTCCACCGCCGTCCTGAACTACCCGCTCGACGGCGTGGACTTACTGATCGTCAACGAACACGAGGCGGCAGCCTTGGGTGGCGGCACGGGCGTGGACGCCTGGCTTGCCGGCCTCGCCCGCCGCCTGCCCCAGGCGGATCTGTGCCTGACCCTGGGCGCCGACGGGGCCATCTACCAGAAGGCTGGCGGGCCGAGATGGTCGTGCCCCGCGCCTCGAGTCCGCGCCGTCGACACGACCGCGGCCGGCGATACCTTCATCGGCTTCCTGCTTGCGGCGGGGCTGCAGGGCGCGGCCGAGCCCGCCGCTCTTGCCACGGCCTGCCGCGCGGCCGCTGTCAGTGTCACCCGGCCCGGCGCCATGGACTCCATTCCCCGCCCGGCGGAGGTCGACGCCTTCTTCGCCGCGAACCCGCTTGTCTGAGGAGTCTCCCTACATGACCCGAGCGGTCGCTGTCATCGGCGCGGGAAACGGCGGCAAGACCGTGGCTGCCGACCTCGCCCTCCAAGGCTGGCGCGTCTGCCTGGCGGAACTTCCCGAATTCTCCCAGAACCTCGACGAACTACGGCACGACCCGGTGCTGCACGTCGAGGGCGCCTTCAGCGGCAGAGCCCGCCTGGACAACGTCACCACCCGACTGGACGAAGCCTTGGGCGCGGCGGACCTGATCCTCATCTGCTGCCAGGCCCTGGCCCACGAGCGCTTGGCGCACGAATTGGCGCCCTTGGTCTCGCCTCGCCATATACTGGTGCTCAACCCCGGCTCGACCGGCGGGGCTCTGCACCTGGCCCGCGTCTTCCGCCAACTTGGCCGACGCGAGCTTCCCGTCATGGTCGAGTTCAGCACCCTGACCTACGGCTGCCGCGCTCAGGGCAATCGGGTGGCCTGCGCCGTCAAGGTGGGCCGGATCGTCTACGGCGTCTTCCCAGACACCGCCGCGGAGCGAGTGGCGCCGCTGCTCGAACCGCTGTTTCCGGGCCTGGTGCGGGGACGGCACGTCTTGGAGGCCGGGCTGAACAACGCCAACCCGGTCATCCATCCGCCGATCACCCTGCTCAACGCGGCGCGCTTCGAGAATGAAGGGGAGCGTATGCTCTTCTACGGCGACGGGGTTTCGCCCACGGTGGCGCGCCTGATCGCCAGCCTGGACGGTGAGCGGATGGCGCTGTTGCGGGCCCTGGGATGCCACGCCCAACCGGACCCGCTCACCTCGGTCCAACAGGGCTATGCGCAAAGCCCCGACTATCTGGAGTGCTACCGCCACGGCTCTGGCTTCAGCGGCTTCCGCAGCCCGAACACCCTCGACCACCGCTATCTGCATGAGGACGTGGGCATGGGGCTGGTCCTCTACTGCCGCTTGGGAGAACAACTGGGAGTGCCAACGCCGACCAGCCAGGCCGTCGTCCACTTCGGTGGCCTGGTCGCCGGCTTGGACTATCTGGCCCGAGGAGCGCGCACCCCAACCACCCTGGGCCTCGAGGGCATGACCGTCGAGCAGATGACGCGCTTCCTCCTGACCGGGCGGCGCGACCCCTGACCACCGACCCCTGCCTCGCGTCTCAGGGCACGGCCGCGGCGGCCAGCGGCGGCGGCATGACGAAGGTGCGCAAACCCACCTCCTTGTCGAGCAGGAACAAAGACTGGCCGTCGCCGAGAAGCTTTGTCTTGCCGATAATCGCGGTCGCGTTGGCCTCTTCCTCTACCTGCTCGGAGATGAACCAGTCGAGACGGCGCTGCGTGGCGTAGTCACGCTCCTCCATGGCCAGGTCCATGATGTTGTGGATGGACGCGGTCACGCCCTCCTCGTGGGCCAGAGCCTTCTCGAATACCTGCTGCGCCGAAGCGAACGTCGCTTCCGGCTTGGCGATAGCGCCCAATTCCACCAGCGCCCCGCGTTCAATCAGGAAGTTGAAGAAGATCATGCCATGGGCCAGCTCCTCCTGCGCCTGCACTTTCATCCAGGTAGCGAAGCCCTTGAGGTTCTGCGCCTCAAACCAGGCCGCCATCTGCAGGTATAGGTAGCTGGAGGCAATCTCCTTGGTCACCTGTGCGTTGAGAGCATTCCCGACCTTCTTGCTAAGCATACTTGCCATCTCCCTAGGCTGAGTTCGCCGGCCAACTGCGGTGCGGTTCAGGCCCGCGGCCGCCCAAGTCCATGATGGAACATACCTGCGGAAGCGCCGCGTCGCAATACGGGTAGCCAGGCTCGGCTGGAAGCGGCTCGCCGCCTACGTCTCGGGTGGCTCAGGGGTCTGTCGGCGTGGCCTTCCGTGAAGCCAGCCACTGCCGCATGACCTCATAGGCAATCGGCAGCACCGAGAGGACGATGATCACCAGAATGACGATCGAGAAATGCTCCTTGACGTACGGATTCTGCCCGAAGATCCGGCCGCACAAGACAAACAGCGACACCCAGAGGACACCGCCGGTGACGTTATAGACTGCGAACTCCGCATAGGTCATCTTGCCCAAGCCGGCCACAAAGGGGGCAAAAGTGCGGATGATGGGCACGAACCGCGCCAAAATGATGGTCATCTTACCGTGCTTGGCAAAGAACTCATGGGTCCGCGCGAGGTGTTCCTTCCGGACCAGGCGCGTGCCGCTCTGGATGATCTTCTGGCCAGCATAGTACCCGATCGCATAGTTCACGGCATCCCCCACCACCGCCGCGACGATCAACAAGCCCAGCATCCAGCCGATCTGCAGCGAGGTGGTGGCAGTGAGGGCGCCGGCGGCGAAGAGCAGTGAATCACCGGGCAGAAAGGGCAACACCACCAACCCGGTTTCGCAGAAGATGATGGCGAAGAGGATCCCGTAGGTCCACAGACCGCAGGCATCGATAACCTGTGCCAGATACCGGTCAAGGTGCAGAAAGTAGTCCACGATCTGTTTGATGGCTTCCATTTCTTACCACTCCTGAGTTGACGGTCATGCTGGAGGTCCGATGGACACCATGGCGTCCATTACCCTCTTTCGGTGGATCTTCCGGACCAGAATCCGCAGGCCCCCGGCGTTGACCACATCGCCTCCTTTCAGTCCTGTCGTAGTGAGCGCCAGCCATTCGGCGAAGGTCAACGCAGGGTCCACGGACGCCAGTCCGGGCGGGCTGCCCGTCGCGTCGTTCAGTTGGCCAAGAGTTGCAGCGCCGCCCACAATCCAGCCTTGCCCGGCGGGGGCTATGCGGCGGGGCAACCGGTCGTACTCGTCCTGGATGTCGCCGACAATCTCTTCCAGGATGTCCTCCAAGGTAATGATACCACGAATGCTCCCGCCCGAGTCACGCACGGAGACCAGATGCACATGCTCCAGCATCATCTGACTGAAGACCTGTCCGATAGTCGCATCCGGAGCCACCTCCATCAGCGGCCTGAGGATCCGGCGCATCGAGGAGGCCTCGGGGGAAGACTGTGCCAGGAAGAAGATGTCCTTAATGTTCACATAGCCGATGATTCCCTGCGGGTCGCCAGGCGTCTCGGTCACCGGGAACCGAGTGTACCCGTCCAGGTGGATAGCGACGAAGTACTCGGCCAGGGATCCCGACGCATTCAGCATGACAATGTCCTCGGCGGGGACGAGGATGTCTGCGGCCTTGACTCTGGCCAGGGCGCTGCTGCCCATGATGATGCGCTCCTGATCGGCGCCGATGATCCGACTGGCGCGCAGGGCGCGAGCTTGTGCCTGCAGTTCGGCCAGACCCAGTTCATATGGGGTGCCCGCGTTGGCCGGCATGGCGCGCTCAAAGCCTCGCACCAGCGCCTGGGTGACCCACTCGCAAGCCAGCATCGCGGGATACACGACCAGCGCGAAGACTCGCATGACAGGGCTGAGCCTCAGGCATACCCACTCGCTATGCCGGATCGCCACGCTCTTCGGAACAAGCTCTCCGGCAATAATCGTGATGGCCGATAGTGGTAGGACGACCAAGACGATGGACAGAACATCGGCCCACTCCTGGGACACACCCAGTCCTGCCTGGAGCCAGGGGACCAGGCTTTTCGCTGCCCCTGCACCGCCGGTTGCTGCGGCGACCGCTCCGACCAGCGTGATGCCAATCTGGACCACCGCCAGGCTCGCCTCCATGCGGTTCTTCATGGCAAGCGCCGCCGCCGCGCCGGGCTCTTTACGCTCAGCCAGAATCCGGAGTCTACCCAGACTCGCAGACGCCAGTGCCAGCTCATACGCCGCAAAGAAGCCGTTCATCACCAGCATGACCGTGATGATGGCCACCTCAGTCAAGCCCATACTGGCTCCCCACGTCGGCGCATACGGCCCCACAACTTACAGGCTTCCATGGCCCAGAAGACGCCGGAGGCCCAGAGGAACAGCGCGGCCAGTTCTGTCATCGTGAGCGGGTCAAGATGCATGATGCCGCGCACCCAGGGCACGTGCAGCAGGGTCAAATTGAGGCACAGGGTGACCAGGGTGGCGGCGACCAGCTTCAGGTTGCTGAACAGCCCCAGCCGGAATAGCGACTCCGTCTGGCTGCGGCAGTTGTAGGCATGGAAGTCCTGGCTGGCAGCAAGCACGAAGAAGCCCATGGTGCGGCCATGGGCCAGGACCTGCTCCCGGACCTCGGGGGGGACGGCGAGCAGAGCGCGCAGCAGGGCGCCGTCGAGGGTGACCAGCGCCTGGAGGAACGCGCCCAGGCTGTGGCGGCCCTGCAGGCAGTAGCCGTAGCCAAACGCCGCCAGACTCAGCAGGGCGATGATGGCGCCCTGAAACAGCATCAGCCGCAGGTCCTGGCGGCTGACGACGGGCGCCTGCGGCGGCCGCGGCGGCCGGTCCATGACTCCCTTCGATACCGGGTCCACCCCTAGCGCCAGCGCCGGCAGACCGTCCGAGACCAGGTTGATCCACAAAATGTGCACCGGCAGCAGCGGCACCGGCATACCGACCAGCGCCGCCAGGAACATCATCATGATCTCACCGGCGTTGCAGGAGAGCAGATAGTGGACAAACTTGCGGATGTTGTCGTAAATGCCTCGACCTTCCTCAACGGCGGCGACGACGGAGGCGAAGTTGTCGTCGGTCACGACCATATCCGAGACCTCTTTGGTGACGTCGGTGCCGGTGATGCCCATGGCGATGCCGATATCAGCCTCTTTGACCGCCGGGGCATCGTTCACGCCATCGCCGGTCATAGCGACGATCTGCCCGCGGCGGCGCCAGGCCCGGACGATACGCAGCTTGTGCTCCGGCGAGACGCGGGCATAGACCGTGACCTTGTCGACGCGCCCATCCAGGTCCGCGTCGCTGAGCTGGTCAAGCTCGTCGCCGTTGAGCGCCAGGGTGTTGTCGTCGGCAAGGCCGATGTCGCGGCCGACGGCAACCGCGGTGTTCTTGTGGTCGCCGGTGATCATCACGGTACGGATGCCGGCGCGGTGGCAGAGGCTCACGGCCGTCCGGGCCTCGGCGCGCGGCGGGTCCATCATCGCCAGCAGGCCGGTGAACGTGAGCTCCTGCTCCAACGCCTCGGCGCTCGGTAGGGCGGCCGCCGGGGCGAACGGCCGGGTAGCGGTGGCCAGGACCCTCAACGCGGACCCGGCCATGCGGGCGTTGGCGGCCAGAATGGCCTCGCAATCTGCGGCGGTGATCGGGCGAAACCCCGTCGAATGGGCGATGTGTGTGCAGCGCAGCAGGATGACGTCCGGAGCGCCCTTGGCGTAGAGCCTGTGCCCTCCGCCTGGCTCGCGGCGCAGCATGGACATGCACTTACGCTCGCTGTCAAAGGGCAGTTCCTCGACCAGCGGCTGCGCCGCCTCCAACTCATGCTTCCACAACCCAGCCTTCGCCGCGACGGTCAGCAACGCGCCCTCGGTGGGGTCGCCCGCGACCTTCCAGACGCCCTCTTCCTGGCGCAGCGCCGCGCCGTTGCAGAGCACGCCACCGCGCAGGACCTCGAGCAGAGCCGGGTGGGCGTCGGGGCTCACCGGCCGCCCTCCGCTAGCAAAGCCGCCAACTGCGGCGTAGCCGGTGCCGCTGACCTCATAGCACGCCTCGGCGGCAAGGATCTCCAGTACGGTCATCTCGTTCCGAGTTAGCGTCCCGGTCTTGTCCGAGCAGATGACCGTGGCGCAGCCCAGAGTCTCGACCGAGGGCAGCTTACGGATCAGCGCGTGCCGCTTGACCATGCGCTGCACGCCCAGGGCGAGGGCGATGGTCACCACGGCAGGCAGGCCCTCAGGGATGGCTGCGACCGCCAGGCTCACGGCCGACATGAAGGTCTCCACCAGGAGCGCGACCCCGAGACGGTCGCGGTTGTGCAGCAGTTGCAGGGCAAAGACCAGCAGTACCAACACAAAGCAGATCTTGACAATCTGTTTACCGAAAGCGTCGAGCCGCTTCTGCAGCGGCGTCGCCTCCGCCTCGATCGCCTGGATCATCCCGGCGATGTGACCCAGTTCGGTGTCCATACCGGTCGTCGTCACCAGGTATCGCGCTCGCCCCGCCACCACAGCCGTACCCGTAAACAGCATGTTCCGACGTTCGGCAATCGCCAGGGTTTCGGCCGGGATCGACTCGGCGTGCTTGGCGACGGCGGTGGATTCGCCGGTCAGGCTCGCCTCCTGAACCGCGAAGTTGGCGGTGCGCTGGACCAGCCTCCCGTCCGCCGGCACATGGTCGCCAGCTTCCAGTTCCACCAGATCGCCAGGCACGATCTCCTCGGCGGATATCTGCTGCAACTCTCCGTCGCGCAACACTTTGGCGAATGGCTGTGAGAGTTTTCGCAGGGCCGCCAGCGCCTTTTCAGCACGGAACTCCTGGATGAAACCGAGGACGGTGTTGAGCAGCACAATGGCAGCGATGGCGAGGGTGTCGACCCATTCGCCCAGGAGTCCGGCCACCAGGGCGGCGCCGATGAGGACCCAGATGATGACGTTCTTGAACTGCCCGAGGAAGACCTGCAGCGCCGAGTTCCCGGCGGTCTCCTGCAAGCGGTTCGGGCCGTGCGTGCGCTGGGCCTGCTGTGCTGCGGCGGAACTCAGGCCGGCGGTGGGATCAGAGGCGAGGGTGGCGGCGATTTCCGCGGGGGTCGACTGCCAGGGCTTACGCATCGGGCGACACCTCTTAGCTGCACGTTTCCACGCACAACCAAGAGTCTGACCCCCGGACCGATGTCCGGTCGGACAGACCAGCACGAGAACGGTCCCGCGCGTGTTGTTGGCCTGCCCGGGACTGGCCTGTCACCAGCCCGGCTACTCCCCCTTGGCAGGAGCGACAAACTCACTATACCCATGATCGTCGAGAGATCAACTCTGATCCCTGGGGTCGGGCGCAGGTCAGTTTATGGTGCGCGCACCATAAACTGACGGCTCTTCTGGGATTCTTGTGGGTAGAAATCGTGCCTGGAAGTGCTGTTTTGGCGGGGTTGACGGGCCTCTGGCCGTGACTAAGTCGGATGAGTTTCTCGCACGGACTTCTGTAAGCGTCAGCACTGCAATGTGATATTAC
>CAILKC010000563.1 GCA_903834675.1 uncultured Victivallales bacterium
CAATCTTCGCTGTGGACGGGTACCCAGGGCGTTGCCCTGGGCGCCCGAAACGCCCCCTTGGGGCTGAATACCACGGCCCATCCTTATTGCACAGGTCGAACGATTTCTGACCCTCCCGGCGGAGCCGGAGTCGGGTTGATGGCGCCAATAGAAACACCCCGGCAGGTCGGGAAGAGAGGAGAGAGGAAGGAGGAGGGAGAGCCTGCCGAGGTGTTAAGTTGTCAAGACCGTCTGTATCTGATCTGCTCTTTGGACCTGGGGCCGTCCGGGTTTCGGGTCACCCATTCAACCGCTCTGCCGAATGCGACAGGCTTCGGGTCGTTAGGTTCCTGGCCCCTGCTCTTTTCTTGGATGGTAGGCACCCTGGAGTCCTGGCAAATACCGCGAACCCGCCCGGAACGGGCTGGGCATCGCGGGCTCCAGGGGACGGGGGATACCGCGAACCCGCCCGGAACGGGCTGGGCATCGCGGGCTCCAGGGAGGCAGGCGGGGTCACGGCTGCCGTATCTCGTTGCGCGATAACACCCGCCGTCAGGCATGGCACAGGCGCCAAGCCAAAGCGGTGTCGCGGTCGCCCCTGGCGACCTTGCCACACGCAGTCCACATGGCCGACGCGCGATGTGGACTGCGCGCGGCAGAGGGCCGCGGACGCGGCCCGTCGACGCCGCTTTCACTGTCGGCGGTACGACGGCGGTCGTTTCTTGAAACAGCCCTGCCCGTTTCCAGTCAGGAGTTGACAACAGGGGCCTGGCGGACCATCTTCTCGGGTTGTTCTTGGTTGATCATGGAGTACCTCATCATGTTGTCTATCGTGATCCGTCAGATCGTGTCACTGGCGCTGGTTCTTGTCGGCATCGGCGCTCTTGGACAAACCCCGCCACCGGCGACCAGTAAGGACACCCTGGGGGTCGGCGCGGTCAAGCCCACTCCGGCGCTGCGCGCTGACATGGTAGAGCGCCGCAAGGAACTGTCCTTTGACCGCGTCATCCAGGCCATGGACGGGCATATCACCAGCACCCTGGTGCAGATGCGCAAGTTCCAGGTCGTCTCCGGCAGCGATCTGAACGACGTCGTCCAGATCGGGGTCAAGGGGGATTCGGGGGCGTTCGACCCCGCCACCGTGCCCGCCGCTGCCCGAGTCAAACTGCCGAAGTTCCTCATCATCACCAGCGTGGACAGTTTTCTGGAGGAGAATGCCTCGGCCCGCTTCCGCGACGGGATCAAGACGAAGCGGCGCTTCCAGATCTCGGCGCAGGCCAAGATCTATGACACCACCACGGGCGAGATTGTGGACGCCTCGAACCTGCAAGTCGAGCGGGTGGTGGTGCTAGACAAGGAGGCCACGGAGGTAACCGATGGGCAGCGCACCGACGAGATGATGCCGCTGCTGGCCCGGGAACTATCCGAGAAGATCGCCTGGCGCGTCGCCGATATCGTCTTTCCCACCAAGATTATCGAGATCGATGAGAAGGTGGTCACCATCAACCGCGGGGACTCTTTCGCCCTGGCGGTGGGCGACGTCATGGACGCCTATGGCCCGACTCGTGAGATCAAGGATCCGGACAGCGGCGAGGTGATCAAACGCAAGGGCAAGAAGGTGGGCGCGGTTCGAGTTACGGAGGTGGAGCCGACCTATTCGCTGGGCGAGATCACGGAGAGCACCGGGGTGGTGGTTGGCTGCCTGCTCAAGAAGCGGAGTAGCGAAGCGACGGGCGAGTGAGGCGGAAGCTGGCCTCAGGGTGGCCGTCGCCAGACAGGCAGGCAGGAAGGATACACATGCAGTTTGCCGCATCGAGATGGGCCGTGATGACCCGGCGTGCTGTCGTAGTTTCGGCGCTGGGGCTGCTCGGCTGGCTCGCCACCGGTTGTCGCACCTACGAGCAGCACAGCCGTGCCATGCGTACGGCGTATGCGGCGGGCCAGTTTCCCACGGCCTTACAGGCGGCCAAGAGTCTGGGAAAACCGGGGTCTAAGGACTTCTTGCTGTCGGGTCTTGAACAGGCCACTATCCTGCGTGCAAATGGCCAGATCGGCGAGAGCAGCCTAGGGTTTGAACAGGCCGCGGACGTGCTGGAGAAGTACGCCGATGAGGCCAAGACCAAAGTCGGCCGGGAAGGCGCCGCGCTGCTGACCAACCAGGCAAACCTGCCGTATCGGGGCCGCGCCTATGACGCCATCATGTTGCACGTCTATCAGGCGCTGAACCATATCCAGTCGGGCGATTTGCAGGCGGCGCGGGTCGACCTGGTACGGGCCTACGAGAAGCAGAAGGACGCGGTCTACGAGTCGCAGAAGAGGATCGAGAAGGCCAAGGAAGAGGTGGCAGCCCAGGCCGAGAAGGAGCAGATCGCCAAGAGTCAGCAGGACCCCACGTTCCAGGCCAGTGTCACCTCGCAGTACGCGGGGATGGACGCGCTGCAGGTGTACGCCGACTACGTGAACCCGTTTGCGGTGTACCTGGATGGCCTCTTCTTCCTGAGCCAGGCGACCGACGCCAGCGACCTCGATCGCGCCCGCAGGTCGCTGGAGCGCGCGGCTTCCTTCGCGCCGGCCAACGAGGCTATTCGCAAGGATTTGGAGATAGCGGCGGCGGGGGTCAGCGGCGCGGCCCTGGAGCCGGCGGTATATGTGATCTTCGAGACTGGCCGCGCTCCCTGTCGCGAGCAGATCCGCATCGATATTCCCATCCTGATCGCCAATGTCTCCTACGTCGGCGCCGCCTTTCCCAGGCTGGTCTTTGAAGACGATTACGTCCCTTACCTGAAGGTGGTAAGCGCCGGTGGGACCAAGACCACCCAGTTGGTTGCCAACCTGGACAGCGTGGTCGCCCATGACTTCAAGAACGAGCTGCCGGTCATCATCACCAAGACCGTGGCCGCGACCGTGATCAAGGCGGCGGCTGGCTATGCGGTGAACCGGGCGGCCGAGAATGCCGGCGGCGACGCGGGCATGTGGGCCGCACGCCTGGCTACCGCGGCCCTGCAGGCGACCGTCAACATTGCCGATCTACGCACTTGGACGACGTTGCCAAAACAGCTTCAGGTGTGTCGTCTGCCGCTGTCGCCGGACCGTAGCCTGACCCTGCAGACAGCCAACGGCACCGGCAACCAGCAGGTGACCGTGATGGCAGGACAGATCATTCTCGTCTTCGCCAAGAGCACCAGTTCCGCCAGTCCACTGTTCGTCTCTCAGATGAAACTCAGATAAGGGGGTTACCGTGAAGCAGGACCGAATCCTAGTCTGGCTGGCCGCGCTGGCTCTCGTTGGCGTCGGCTGCACCAGTGTCAACACCGTCGCGAACGCCGAGCCCCAGGGGCAGCGCCAGATGATCAAGGATAGCCGGGTGATCACGGATCGCGGCCTGAACCGCACGGCCAGGGTCGTCGGCATCAACACCACCACCACACCCAGCGGCATCATGCGGATCCAGGTGGAAGTGCTGAATCTGCGGCGCAGCGCGCAGACGTTCTTCTACAACCTCGAATGGTTCGATCTGAACGGCATGCAGGTTACTACCGCCGGGGGCGGCTGGACTGAGCATCAGATCATGGGTAAAGAGACCGCGACCCTCCAGGCCACCGCCCCGAGCCCCGCCTGTAAGGACTTTCGCATGAAGCTGATTGAACATCGGCGTTAGATCGGTTTTGGGCGGTCACGCCGCGAACGTGTTGGAGCCAAGAATGGCCGCCGTGTCACCTCGGCGAGGTTGAGCGGCCGCAAGGGAGAACTCATGAACCGCACTGTCAAGACCCTCGGCCTCGTCCTGCTGTCTGGAGCCGCGTCCCTGCTGATCGGTTGCGTCCGGTCCAGCGCCCCGACCCGCATTCAGTCAGGGGGGCCCACTGCCATCACCACCATGGGCGTGGACCTGGCCGACTTCAAGAATGCCGCCGGTGACATGGTCAAGGAAATGCTGGTACATCCCGACGTGGGTGGTTTCGCGCAACAGAAGGGGCGGAAGCCGCTCGTCGACATTGGGGTCATCAAGAACAACTCCGATGTCAACATTGACCTCGGCCAGCTTTCCGGCCGCATCAACGAGGATCTGCTCAACAGCGGCTTGGTCGAGATCATGGCCAATGACGCCGGAGCCGTGGACGAGGCCGCCAAGAAGGACTGGGTGAATGACCGCAAACGCTCCAGCGTGCAGGAAGCCGATTACCTGCTGGAAGGGGTCATCATGCTGGTCACCGGGCGGGTGGGGAACACTCACGAGAAGACCTATACCTTCCAATTGCGCCTGAACCAAACTTCGAGCCGGAAGACGATCTGGCAGAAGACGGTAGACGTGACCAAGCAAGGGAAGCGCGCGGCGGCGGGCGTGTGGTGATAGCCGCCGCCCTTTGCCGGAGGGCCGCCGCATGTCGAGGTGGTACGAGGACCCGAAGCTCGACCTTGTGGTGCGTTTGGCGGTAGCCATTCCGCTGCTGCTGGCAGGCCTGGTGATCATGGTCGCGGGGCTGCGCGCTGGCGGTATGACCGCGGCCTTCTCCCTGCCGTTGGCGGTGGCCTGCTTCGTGGGCGCGGGGGTGATGATTGCGCCGTGGGTGGCGCAACGTTTTGGCAACCTTGCCGGGGGCTTGTTCTTTCCGGCGCGCGAGTTTGACCGGCCGCAGCCCGTGTTCAGTATTGCCGCAGGCAAGCGAGCGCAAGGGCAGCCTCGTGAAGCCCTGGCCGAATACGAGCGGGTGCTGCTTGAGCATCCCCAGGAGAGTCACTGCTACGTCAGCATGATGGACATCGCGGCGCGGGACCTGCGCGATCCCATCCTGGCCGACGGCTACTACCGCCGTGGCGCCGCGCAGCTCACGGATGCCGAGGCCCGGCGGCGTCTGCGCCAAGCGCGCGACGAGATTCTGCAAGACTTCCAGCCCCCATCCGGCGCCCCGCCGTAGGCGGTCACCACGTCCCGCCCTTAGGCCCCCAGCAGCCGGGCCCGGAAGAGGAAGAAGACCGCGCCCAGGATGCAGAGACCGGCCCAGAGGTAGTCCAGCGTCACCTTCTCCTTCATGTACAACAGCGAGAAGGGCACAAAGACCGTCAGGGTGATCGCTTCCTGCAGAATCTTCAACTCGCCCACGTTCATCACCTGATGCCCGATGCGGTTGGCTGGCACCTGGATCAGATACTCGAACAGCGCGATGCCCCAGCTTACCAGGGCGGCGATGATCCAGGGCTTGCCGGAGAGGCTGCGCAGATGCCCGTACCAGGCAAAGATCATGAAGACATTGCTCAGTCCGAGCATGCCCGCGGTGAGCAGGTAAGTGCGCATGTCACTTGCCGTCCCGTTCCTTCACCCACTGCTTGGCCTTCTCCTGGAAAGCGTGGACCTTATCAAAGTCCGTGAACTCTTGCAGGAAGCGCTGGAAGAGCGCGAAGAAGACCTTCTGGAAGGTGTAGAGGTTCCCCATCCGCTCTTCGAAAACGCTGCCCGGGTCCATGGCCTCGCCCTCCGGCACCTTCAGCCCCCGGAAGACGAACTCGTCCGCGTCCACGGTCACGGCCCACTCTTCGCCGCGGGCCCGCGCCAGCACCAGCTTGGCCCGGCGCAGTTTCTTGCCGACGGTGAGGGCCGCTTTGGCTTCGGCGCTGATCAGGGGAATGCCTTTGCGGAGGGTTAGCTCGTAGGCTCCGGCGCCCTCGGCGACAAATACCAGCGGGCCGTCCAGCATGAGACTGAACTCGCCCAGCTTTGTCTGCGGCAGGACGCCGTGGTGCTCTTCCTGGAAGAACCACAGCCAGGTCAGGAAGTTCTGCCCGAGCGTACCGGTGGCCGAACTGTCGGGCAGGTCCGGCGAGAAATTCAGGGGTGGGATCGAATCTGGGCTGAGGTTGAACATCTGAGCGGCGACTACTTCCGGGGTGAGCGGGATCGGTTCGAAGCCGATGGCCTTGCAGAACAGTCCCAGAAACATATCGAGCACCGACTGGCTGGTCGCAGCGACGTAGAGCACGCTGTCGGCCGCGTCTACCGCAAAGTTCACGCCGGAAAGCTGAGGCGGCATCTGCGGCAACACGCGCTGAATCACCTCTTCCTTGATGGACTTGCGCTGTTTGCGGCCGATATGATCGCTCTTGTTGGCGGCCATCTCGGCCAGCTCAAGCAGGCGGCACTCGGCCCGCAGCAGCGCCGGCGGAATCCGGCGCTCAGCCTTGCGCAGGCAGAGGTGCAGGTAGCCGCCCAGCATGGCGGTCTCCTGATCGATGCGACGCTCAAGCAGATGCCGTCCCGAGACCCAGCCCCACACGGGCTCGTCACGGACCTGCTCCAATGGCGCGGCAGCACCAGCAGCAAAGCGTTCCAGGGCATCCTTGGGCAGAGGCTGCGGCAAATGGCAGGCTCTGAAGGTCATCGTTCCACGATCAAAAGGCATGGCACGTCCGTCCCATTTGTCAGCAGATTCAGGTCGCGACTGTACTCCGGCCCATCCCCTCGAACGGTATAACGTAGGGCCGCAGGGCCTGGGTTTCCAGTTTGGCGAAACGGCGAGGCGGCGAAACGGCGAGGCGGCGAAACGGCGAGGCGGCGAAACGGCGAGGCGGCGAAACGGCGAAACGGCGAGGCGGCGAAACGGCGTGCCCTCAGATTGTGGTGCCTGCGCCGGGTCGGTATAGTACGCCTGGCCGGTCGGTCGCCTGTTTTTCGATATTCTCAGCGGGAGTCTCTGTCATGGCGGACGTTAGAAAGCGTGTCCTGTCGGGCATTCAGCCCTCGGGAACGTTACATCTCGGCAACTATTTCGGCATGATGAAGCCCGCCATCGAGCTGCAGGACAGCGGCCAGGAATGCTTCTATTTTGTTGCGGATTACCATGCTCTGACGCAGTTACCGGAGCCGCGACAGCTCCGCGAGCGCAGCGTCGGGGTGGCGGTTGACTTTCTGGCCTGCGGACTGGACCCCGAGCGCACCACGTTCTTCCGGCAGTCGGATGTGCCCGAGGTCCACGAGCTGACCTGGATCCTGAGCTGCCTGACGCCGGTCGGTCTGCTGGAACGCTGCCACAGCTACAAGGACAAGATTGCGCGAGGCGTGGCGCCGAACCACGGGCTCTTCAGTTACCCGGTGCTGATGGCGGCGGACATCCTGCTTTACGGCTCGCACCTGGTGCCGGTGGGCAAGGACCAGAAGCAGCACCTGGAAGTGACCCGCGACCTGGCCATCCGCTTCAACAATGCCTATGGCGAGGTCCTGGTGGTTCCCGACGCGCTGATCCGCGACGAGGTGGCTGTGGTGCCGGGGCTTGATGGGCAGAAGATGTCGAAGAGTTACGATAACACGATTGAGCTGTTTGGTGAGCCGAAGGCAGTGCGCCAGAAGATCATGCGGATCGTCACCGACTCGACCCCCATGGAGGCGCCGAAGAACCCGGAAACCTGCAACGTCTTCGCTCTCTATAAGCTTATGGCCACGGCAGCGGAAATCGCCGAGTTGCGCGCTCGTTACCTGGCCGGCGGCATGGGCTACGGCCATGCCAAGCAGGCCCTGGCCGAGAAGTACGAGCAGACGTTCGCGGGGTTGCGCCAGCGGCGCCTGGAACTGCTGGCCCAGCCCAAGCGTGTCGAGGAGATCCTCCGGGCCGGGGCGGCGCGAGCCCAGGCCGTGGCACGCGAGACGCTGAAGCGGGTGCGGGCCGCCGTCGGCGTGGGCTGAATTCGCCAAGGGTCGCTCTTGGCTGATTGCCCTCGGGTGACTACTCAGGTGCAACTGCGTATCCTGCCCCAACGGGGCTGCGTACCCAAGCCCAGGGTTGGCCGCTGCGTCGGCCTACCCTGGGTGATCAAGGCAGTGAACCCAGTCTACCCCAACGGGGTTGC
>CAILKC010000564.1 GCA_903834675.1 uncultured Victivallales bacterium
CTCTTCAGCCCCGAAGGGGCGCAATCCCTCAGCCCAAGGCAGCGCCCTGGGTAACGGGCATACCCCAGATTCTCAGCCCCGAAGGGGCGCCATAGCTGGCCGCGCGGTGCCCATGGACTGTCGGTATGCCGCCCCGGCAGGGCTCCATCTCGCTTTGGATTCCATTCCCAGGGCGGTGCCCTGGGCTGAGGAATGGCCGCGCTTTCAGCGCTCCGCGGCGTCTGGCGGATGTTCCCCCCTGCGCATGCCCATGATTTAGGCTTAATCATCTGTAGGACAATGAGTTGAGTCGTATATCAGCGCCATGAGTGTGGTCACTACTTTTTTTGCATAAAGGCATTGACAAGCATGGTTATATGCTTATATAGTGGTCACTATGTATATTGATGACTGTCAGTACCGGCGTGGAGCGAGAGCTTACCGGCGGCAACTCATCCGAGAGAGTCGCCGCGTGAACGGGAAGGTGGTCAAGCGGACACTGGCCAACATCACGGACTGGCCGGAGTCCCTGAAGGAGGCGATTGTCCGGTCCTTGGAGTCTGGCCGGGAAGGGGGGCTTGTGGAGGGTGTTGCCGCCATGAGCGGTGGCGAGTTGACTCAGGGCAAGTCGGTCGGTGCGGTGGCCGTAGTTCTGGAGGTTGCCAGGCAGTTGGGGATCTGCACTGCCCTGGGCGATGACCGCCCTGGCAGGCTGGCCTTGTTTCAGGTCGTCGCGCGGGTGATCGACCAAGGGTCACGGTTGAGCGCCGTGCGGATGGCCCAAAGCCATGCCGCTGCCGAGTTGATCGGCCTGAGTGGGTTCGACGAAGACGACCTGTACGAGAACCTCAGTTGGCTCAGCTCCCGCCAGGTGCAGATCGAGGACTGCCTGTTCAGGCTACGCTATCCAGGGAAGGAGAAGCCGCCCCTGTTCCTCTACGACGTGACCAGCAGTTACTTCGAGGGAGAACAGAACGAGCTGGGGGGCTTCGGCTACAACCGCGACGGCAAGAAAGGCAAGCGTCAGATCGTGGTCGGACTGCTGACCGACCACCAGGGGCACCCTCTGTCCATCGAGGTCTTCCCGGGGAACACGACGGACACCGCCACCGTGCATGCCCAGATCGCCAAACTGCGGGACCGGTTCAGGGGCAAGGAACTCACTCTGGTTGGCGACCGGGGCATGCTGAAAGCCCCCCAGAGGGCGGAGTTGGCCGGAGTTGGAATGCGCTATCTGACGGCCATCACCAGAGCCCAGATCGAGAGCCTACTGAAGCGCGGGACGTTTCAGATGGAGTTGTTCGACCAAGAGATCGCCGAGGTGGCCGAATCGGGGGCGGCCGTGCGCTATATCCTCCGGCGTAATCCTGTCCAAGCCGAACGCATGGTAAGGCGCCGGGCAGACCAACTGAGGTCCTGGCAGGCACTTCTGGAGCGGAGCAACGGCTACTTGGAGAAGCACCCCAGGGCCAAGCCCGAGACGGTAGTTCGCAAGCTGACCGCACGGGCGGCTCGCCTGAAGCTGGCCAGCTGGCTGACCGTCGAGGTCAAAGACCGAACCCTAAGCGCGACCCTCGACGAGCAAGCCCGGGCCGAGGCCGCCAAGCTGGACGGCTGCTACGTCCTGCAGACCGACCTGCCCGCCAAGGACGCCGACATGCAAACCGTCGATGCACGGTATCATGACCTCAGCAAGGTTGAGTGGGCGTTCAGGACGGCCAAGACCACCCACCTTGAGATCCGTCCCATCCACCTGCGCAGGGAAGACCGCACCCGGGCCCACGCTCTGATCGTGATGCTTGCCTACCAGATCGTCCGCCACCTGGCGGCGTGCTGGACCTCATTCGACTGCACCGTCGAGGAGGGAATAGGGCAACTGGCCACCCTCTGCACCGTCCAGACCACGCTACCGGACGGGACCGTTCTGATCGACACTCCCAAGCCGCGTCCTCTCCTCACCCAACTGCTGGATGCCGCCCACGTCAAGCTCCCCACCCTATCGCACATGCCAGCCCCGATTGTGGTCACCAAGGTGAAACTTCAGAATCGCCGTAAAGCC
>CAILKC010000565.1 GCA_903834675.1 uncultured Victivallales bacterium
CCGCACCGCGCACGATAACGCCATCCCCTGGAGCCGGCGGTCCCCGCCGTATCCCCCTGGAGGCGGTCTCCGCCGTATCGCCTGCCTCCGCGTTTGGCTCAAGATACCGCGAACCGTGCCCCTGCGGGTCCTTGGCATCGCGGGCTCCAGGCCGTGCGGCGCACGATAACGCCATCCCCTGGAGCCGGCGGTCTCCGCCGTAATCCCCTGGAGGCGGGGTTCTGCAAGAGCCTCACGCAGTAGAGGCTTCAGCCGGTTTCAGTCGCCCCGATGAGGCTGCCTGACGGCGCGGCTACGTTGCTGTGCCGCGGCTGGTCTGCGCCTTGGAGGAAGCGCTGTACAACCCCTGCGCCGCAATGTAACGGCAGACCACCTCGGGGCAGTAGCGGGATAGGTCGGACCCCTGAGCGCACGCGCCGCGGACCTCCGTGGAGGAGAAGGGGAACGGGGGGAGTTCGCTCTTGACGGAATCCAGCAGCCTCCTGCCGTTGCGCGCCCCGAAGCGGTCCGAGAGTTCAGCCAGGCTTGGGCAGGACACTCCGGGACGGGGGTAGACGAGGAAGCCGAAGTGTTGCACCAACTCGCCGGCCTTGTGCCAACAGTGCAACTCCCGCAGGCTGTCCATGCCCATGAGAAAGAACAGTTCATGCTCGGGGAACACTTGGCGGAGCACGGACAGCGTGTCGAAGGTATAGGAAAAGCCCTCGCCGCGCTCCATTTCGATGTCGGAGACACTGAAGGCGGGGTGGGCTTCGAGGGTGAGACGGATCATCTCCACCCGGTGCAGGCCAGCGCTCAGATCGCGAGTGGATTTGTGGGGGGGGCGGCGTGCTGGCACGAAGAGGACCTCATCGGCCAGGCCCGCATCCACCACCGCCTGGGCCAAGGAGAGATGCCCATTGTGAATGGGGTCAAAGGACCCGCCGAAGACCGCCAGTCGGGACACTTTTGCCACGGGCAAATCCGGGCTCTGGCGGTGCGCGCTATCCACCTGGGCTACGGAATGTGACGGTGCCGGGCTGAGAGGCTCGTTCATAGTGAGCACACTATAGCCTCGGGCTGGCCTTGGTGCAGGTGTGGCCGTATCGAAAACACCCGTCTCGGCCATTTTGCGGTGCGGCCAATACGTCATGGCAGTAGGGTATAAGGCATGTACACCGCCGTAATTGGGGACATCCACGGGAATATCGAAGCGCTGACTGCCGTGTTGCGGACGCTCAGCAGCCTCGGCATCCAGCGGATCTTCTGCACGGGCGACATTGTGGGCTACGGCGCCTCGCCGCGCCAGTGCGTCGAGTTGGTGCGTGATCTGGGGATCCCCTCGGTCCGTGGCAACCATGACGACTACACCACCCACGAGGATGGCGGCCGGTGGCACATCCGGCCGGAAGCCAAAGAGGTGATACTCTGGAACCGGAGTCAGCTCTCAAAGGACCTGATCGACTGGTTGCGGGCTTTACCCTATGTGCGCCAGGAACAAGGGTTCACGATGGTTCACGCTTCCCACGTGTATACCCCGCAGTGGCCCTACATCCTGAACGAGCGCACCGCGATCCAGAATTTTCTGTTTCAGCCCGGCAATCTGAGCTTCTGCGGTCATTCGCACGTGCCGGTGTATATCGCGCATAGAGCTGGGCGAAGACCGTCTCTCGATATTCTGCGCAACGTGATTCTACCCCGGCGACAGAGGGTGACCATCGGAGTCGGCGCCGTGGGGCAGCCGCGTGACAACGATCCGCGTGCCTGCGTGGTGCTCTACGACACGCAAGTCCGCTCGGTCCGGGTGTTGCGCGTCCCGTACGACGTCGAGGCTGCCCAGCTGCGCATCCGCCGCGCCGGGCTTCCGGAAGACCTGGCCGTCCGGCTTGCCCTGGGGCAGTGACTCATGACCTCTCGCGCTCTCGCCATCGCCAAGATCAACCTGTACCTGGACGTGGTGGGTCGGCGCCGCGATGGGTATCATGAGATCGCCACCGTGTTCATGCCCTTGGCCGCGCCGGCCGACATGATCACGCTGGAGGCTGGGAGTCCGGGCGAATTGAGGGTTACCTGTGGCCACCCGGGGGTCCCCGACGGGCCGGAGAACCTGTGCTGGAAAGCGGCGGTAGCGTTCGCCCAGGAAGTCGGCCTGGAGCCGGCTTGGCGCCTGGTCCTGGAGAAGCGTATTCCGGTGGCGGCTGGGCTTGGGGGCGGCAGCTCGGATGCGGCGGCGGTATTGCTGGCGTTGAAGCGCCGGTATCCGGGTGCGGTATCGTCCGCCCGCCTGGCCTGCTTGGCGGCGCGTCTGGGCGCCGATGTGCCCTTCTTCCTGCACCCGGAACCCGCGCTGGGTCGCGGTATTGGCGAGGTGTTGACCCCCGTGGCCTGCGGCCAGCGCCTCGGGGTGGTTCTGGTCAACCCCCGTTTTCCGGTTTCTGCCGCCTGGGCTTACGCCCATCGCGGGCGGGTGCCCGTGCCGGCCGCTCCACCCCTGGAGGAGATGTTGGCGGCCCTGGCTGGCGCTAGTGTCGTAGCCGTGGCGGCGTTGACCTACAACGCCCTGGAATACGCTGTGCTGGATAAGTTTCCGCTGGTACGTCTGCTCCGCGATGCGCTACTGGCGCAGGGCTGTTTGTGCGCCCATGTCTCAGGCAGCGGTCCGACCGTTTACGGCCTCTGCCAGGAGGGTGTCGGCCCGGCCATCGCGGCACGGTTAAGCGCCCACTACGGCGCCGCGGTCTGGGTCTGCGCTACGGTTTCCGCCGCGGCGCCGCCGGGCGGCCTGGGGGAGTGAGGGAAGCATGCGTTTCGCGCTATGGGTCCTCGGCCTGGGGTTCCTGGTTGTGCCGGTCCTGGAGGTGTGGGTATTGGTCCTGCTGAATCGGCGGTGGGGAATCGGGCCGACTCTCGCCATGCTGCTGGCGACGGGGCTGGCCGGCCTCTGGCTGGCCAAGTGGCAGGGGTGGCGTACGGTCCAGCGCATCAAGCGCGAACTGGCGGCCGGCCAGATGCCCAGTGCCGCCCTGATGGATGGGGCGTTGATCCTGCTGGCGGGGCTACTGCTGATTATCCCTGGCGTCCTCACCGACGTCGCCGCTTTCCTGCTGCTGCTGCCGCCGACGCGGTACGTGGTGCGTCGGCTGCTGCTGTGGTGGTGCAAGCGTCGGCTGCTGCCTCGGGTCACGGTGGCGGGCCGACGGGGCGCCGCCGCGCCTGACGACGATGCCGGAATTATCGAGGGGCGCGCCGTCTCGGTGGAAGACGCGGACCGCCTGTCGGAGGATGGCGTGGGCAGCCAGTCGCGCCTCTGAGTTGGCGGTCTTAGACCGTCTCAAGGCAAGGAAGGCGGAGGGGGCAGGGGATGGTGGTCACGACTGCGGCTCAGAAGCGGTGAAGAAATCGGGGTCGGGGTCGGAATCGGGCCTGGATGAACAAGGTTGAATGAGTAGACTCGCGTCCGGCTCCTCTGGAGCCAAAGCGGCGTCCAGCCGCCGCAGTCCAAAGCGCGGCGCTTACGCCACGCGGTATCATACTTCGCCACAACAACGTGTGGCGTTTTGGAGGGCGGCGGCAGAGGCTTGTTATCCAAGCGGAACCACCCCCGCAGTCCATATCGCGAGTTCGCCGACAGAGCCCTCGCCGCCAGGCGCTGCCGTACCCCTGGGCACAAGGTTCTTCCTACTCGGATTCCTGACGCTGTCGGTGCAGGTTGTGCTGTTGCGCGAGTTGTACAGTGTCCTGTACGGCAGCGACTTGACCTTCGGGTTTGCCCTGGCCGCCTGGACCGTACTGACAGCCGCGGGAGCCTTGCTTGCAGCATCGTCCAAAGGGGGGCCGCCGTGGGTTGGCCGGTGGGGGCTTGCCGCCTACAGCCTGGTCGGGATCGCGGTCTTCCTGGCCGTCCGTGCCTGGGGCGCCATGGAGGTCATCCCTTTCCACTCCTACCTGCTGATTCCGCTTTTTCTGGCGCCGCCGTGCCTGCTTGGGGGCATGCTTTTTCCGTGGTTTCTGGCGGAGACCCCGGGGCTGGGGGCGCCACGGGCGTACGGCTGGGAAGTGGCCGGAGGGCTGGCGGCCGGCCTGGCGTGCGCGGTGGAGTTTCAGCTTGGCGCCTTGGCTTGTCCCTTCCTGCTTGGTTTGGCGCTGCTGGCCGTGGTCTGGGGGGTGGGTCTGGCGGTGCGCTGGGAGCGTAGGGTGGCCGGAGTGCTGACAGGTTTGGTCATGGTGGTCCTGCCCCTGAGCAGTCCCGGACAGGCGCTGGAGAAGTTGTCACTGCGCCTGCGTCTAAGGCAGGGGCACATCGAGGCCGCGGTGAACACGCCTTTTGTCTCCTTGGTGGCGGTGCGGGACGAGGCCGGACAGCCCGCGGTGTACGAGAACGGTACGCCCTGGCCGCTTCCGGAGTATACGGCGGCGCGCGCCGCGGTGGCGGCGGTTCTGCAAGCGTTGCCTGGGGGCTGTGACCGGGCGGTCTTCATCCATGCCTTGCGGGCTGGCTTTGGACCCGTCCTTAGCGCGGCGCCGTGGGTCGAATCGCCGCGGTTTCTGGAGACGGATCCCCTGGCCGTGGCCTTCGTCTGCCGGCACTTGGGCGGCAGCGTCCCCGGCGGGCGGCCGCTGCGCTTCAGCGCGCGCACCCTGCAACCTGACCGGGCTGGCTGGGATTTGGTGGCGGTGCTGTCGCCCGGACCAGGAGGGTTGCAGGCCAATCGGCCGCTGACCCAAGAGTTCGCGGCACTGGTGCGGCCGCGACTGTCGCCGCGCGGTGTCTTCGTGATTGCGCTGCCGGCGGCGCCTGGCTTTACGCATCCGGTGCAGGAAGCGTACATCGAGACCGTGGCGCAGGCCCTCCGCACGGTGTTTCCCGCGTTCTGCGAACTGCGCACGCAGGTGGGCTGGACGTTGCTGGTGGCGTCCATGACGCGGTTGGACCGAGAGGCGGCGGCCCGGCGTCTAGCGGCTGGAGGGCGAGGCGTCGGCAAGACGGGGGCTCTGCAAGAACCTCCGGAAGGTGTCACGGGCGCGGCCCCGGGGGTTCTGGCTGAGGCGCTCGGCATCCTGAGCGGAGCGGGGGCGGTGTCGCTGGGCGAGTTGGCGGGCGCCCCGGCCGCGGCGACGTCCGCAGGGTCGGGAGCGCCAGCGAACCGGGTGTGGGCGCCGCGGGCCTACTTTCGCTTCTTGCAGTTTCGGGGTCGGCTGGTCGAGGATGCCCCGGGCTGGTGGCAATGGCTGTTTCGGGAGCGCGGCGCGGCGTCCTGCATGGGTGTGCTTGCCGGGTTACTGGCGGCGGGGGCGCTGGGCCGCCGGGGGCGAGGGCTGCGGGGGGTTTTCTGGGCGGCGTGGAGTGCCACGCTGACGCTGATTCTCGCGCTCTATCTATACCAATCGTTGACGGGGGAGGCGTTCTGGGCCGTGGCGTTGCTGAGTGCGGCTTCGTTGGTCGGCATCCTGGGCGGCACAAAGATGCCCCGTGGACAGGTGGCGGACTGGGCGGCCGCCGGCCTCGCCTGGATCCCCGCGGCGCTGTTTCCACTGTACGCCTCGCTGCAGCATTGGCCCGGGGGGCTAATGCTGGCGCTGCTTTTGGGACTGGTAGCGGCAGCGGGGGCGGGCTTGGGCTATGTCTTTGCGCGCCGTAGCGCCGCAGGGGACGGCGTTGGCGAGGGCGGGGCTTTGTTTGCGGTGGACCTATTGGGGGCTGGCGCGGGGTTATTCCTTGGCGGGGTGCTATTGCCATGGTGGAGCGGTTTCGAGATGCCGACCTTCGTCGTCAGTCTGATCACCTTCATCATCCTGGCCAAGGAACGGGTAGCGCCGACCTGACGCAGGGCGGTTTCTTTTTGGGGTAACCACTCAGAAGCCGTGAAAAAACGACCTGTGCAATCAGAGAGTCCGTCTGAAGCGCTGAAGGCGCGCTGCCATACCAGCCCAGGGCAACGCCCTGGGAATAGAATGGTTATGGGTTTGAGCCCTGTAGGGGCGAGCCATCTACCCTACCTTCGCGCCGAGGTCGCAGGGTCCGCCCCTTAAGGGCTCAATCTTCGCTGTGGACGGGTACCCAGGGCGTTGCCCTGGGCGCCAG
>CAILKC010000566.1 GCA_903834675.1 uncultured Victivallales bacterium
TATACTGTAAAGGGGCAGGGCGCATGAATCCAGTCGGCGGACGAGGAAAACCTGCACGTCAGAGCGACCACCCGTCCACGGCAGGCATTCGGCAGGCCAGAGACGAAACCTGGGGCCTTTCCAGTACCTGAGCAGTTACGTCGGGATAACGTGAAAGCGCCGCCTTGTTCAGACTCAGGAACCCAAACGACAGCAGAATCCCGATAAGCCATAGGACCGCTCTGGAAACTGCCACCCGGTAGAGTCCGTGACGAAGCAAGAGAAGGAAGAACGGCGTGACCAAGACGCAAGCCAGAGCCATTCCATCGAATCGAACCAGCGACCCGAGTACGACCAACAAGACCCCCGTGGCATTCTGTGCCGTCAGCAACGGCTTCCACCCCGGACAGAGCGACTCGCTTCCAGGCCGACCCTCTGAGATCAGCAGCAGGAACCCGGCCAGACTTAGCATTACCGACACGATGGTGAACTGAAGGTGAATGAGAAGATGCATTCCCACCAGGCAGAAATAGGCCACATACAGAATGACAACCAGGCCGCGAGGGGCTCGTTTCACCGCCAGGTAAAGAAAGGCAGTATGCGCAGCGAAAAGCCCGCTGATCAGGTAGAGGGTATACCACGCCAGGTCTGGAGTGATGGAGTAAAGCAGCTTCAGTACCCAACCCAGCATGGCATTGGAATAGAGCAAGTGAATCGTTGGCAGGGCGGCCCGCCCCACGCCCGCAACCAACAGCATCATCATGGGATCGTCATTGAATAGGAACTTCGGCGTATACGAGAGATAGGCCAAGAGAAACAGAGCCAGATTTACGCCGACCGCGATGGCCAGAGTGTGAGCCAACAGGTATGCGGAGAGATCGGCGTAGCGCGAGGGGGTAGTCCCGGCTGCTCTATCTCTGCGTCTCAAGGCCCTGGGGATCGGCGTGGTAGCGCCAGGCTCAGGGACGACGCTGCCTGGAGCTTCGGCGTCGGGCATTGCGCGACGGTCTCGTCGGTTGGGTCTTGTCTGCGACATCCGTTAGCCTCTTTCTCAGCCCCGAGCCGAGCCGTCCAGTCCGGCCACCGGACGGACCACCCACACGACCTCGCCTCCCCGAGGTCACTTGCCCAGCCAGCGGTCCCATTTCTTCGCGTAGTCCTCGGCGTTGTCCTTGGTGACGCGGGTGAGGGGATCGATGATCCTGGCCTCGGGCGGGTTCTGCTTCTTGACCAACTTGTTCAGCAGGATCTCGACGGACTTGTAGCCCCAACCGTAGCAGTCTTGGGCGTAGAGGGCGGCGACGTGTCCGCTTTTCAGGTAGGCAAGCTGCGCCGGTAGCGCGTCGACCGCTACCGTCTTAACCGAACCGGGCGCCCATTTCAGAGCGTTCTTCGCGAACAGCGGCCAGCCGCCGATCATGGCCCAGCCCTCGATCTCCGGGTGGGTGTTTTGGGCGGTGTTGACAGCTTCGGCGGCCTGTTCGGGGGTTTCGGGGTGAAAGAAGACGCCGTCAGCCGTGAGCTTCATGTCCGGGTGCCGGGCCAGTTCCTCTTTGACCCCGGCCACGCGGCGCTGCAGGTTGGGGGCGGTCTGGTTCCCAGCCAGGATGGCAATCGTTCCCTTGTTCCCCATGATGCTGGCCAGTTCCTGCATCACCGCCTTGCCGCAGGTCTCGTCGTCGGTGCCGTAGTAGCATAGGCGCTTGCTCTTGGGCGCATCCGAGTCGAAGCACATCACGCTGGCGCCCATCTCAACTGCCTTGTTGATCGCCGCGGTCACCGCGTTGGCGTCGGAGCAGGAGACGATGATGCCTTGGACGCCGCCCCGGGCGAGCTGTTCGATGGCCTCGGACTGCTTCTGAGCATCTTCCTCGGGCGGCGTCTGCCAGTCGATTTCTACCTTCACCCCCAGCTTGTCGCCCAGTTCGCGCGCCGCATCTTTGGCGCCGGCATAGGCGGCCTGGAAGACCGGATTGGACTGGCTCTTGGCCACCATACCGATGGTGATCTTGCCGTCCGCCGCCCACGCTCCCGCCAGACTCCATGCCAGTCCCAGACCTGTCAGCAGACAACTCGTCTTCATCCCGTTGCTCCTTTGCTCAGCCTCGCCGACTCCGTTGCCGTGCGGACGCCACCGAACCCCCGGCCGCGACCCTATCTCGTCCCCGCAGTCACTCGCCGGCGGGAACGGACATATTCGCTCACTCGATCGACGGCCACCGCCATGATGATGGCCACGCCGATGATGATCTTGCTGTACTCCTTGGACAGGGTAAGGATGATCGGCCCCAGCGCGATCTTGTGCAGGACGTAAATCCCGTTTTCGATCATCTTAATGATCAGAGCGCCCAGCAGCGCCCCGAGCGCCGAACCCCGGCCCCCGTTCAGGCTCGCACCGCCCACCACCGCCGCGGCGATGACAGTCAGCTCGTACCCCTCTCCGGTGGCCGTGTTGGCAGAGCCGAAGTAGCCCGTCGACACCATCCCGGCCACGCCGGCGGCCAGGCCGGAGAGGATGTAGGCCCCCAGCTTAATCCGCCCGATGGGCAAGCCGCTGAAGCGGGCCGCTTCCTCGTTGCCGCCCAGCGCATACACCCGCCGCCCAGCCACGGTGTGCCCGAGGAAAACCCAGCCCGCCGCCACGCACACCAGCATGACCATCATCGGCACGGGCTGCAACATGATCGGCGCCGCGTTGGCACGCTCAATGACGACCTGCCAGGACATGAGATCCTGCGTGAAAGCCAGAGGCAGGGTCTTGTCCCCTGACGGCAGCGACTTGGTGGCCACGGCGATGAGTGCGATTCCCCGGAAGATGCTGAGCGTCCCCAGGGTGACGATGAAGGGGTGCATGCGCAACCCCACCACCAGCATCCCATTCAGCGCCCCGCACAGCCCGCCGATTCCGATGGGCGCCAGCGCCGCCACCGGCAACACAACCCAGGCACTGGCGGTCTCGGGAAAGTTCTGCAATACCGCCGCACAGCCCAGCGCGGACAGCCCGAAGATGGAGCCGATGGAGATGTCGATGCCGCCCGCGACGATGACCACGGTCACGCCCACGGCCATGATCGCCATCCAGGACATCGGCGTGGCGATGCTGGGAATGAGATTGTCCAGCCGCAGAAAATTGCTGACCGTATGGCCACGGACGGTGATCGGCTCCGCGGCCAGTGTCAGCAGCAGCCCCAGCAACCCGATCACGATCAGCAGCCCGGCTTCCTGAAAACGTGGCCAACTCCGCCGCCGCGGGACGGGCTGAAGGCTGGGCTGAAGCGCCGGTGATGGACCCTGTTTCACGGCAGGAATAGGCTTGCGCGGCAAGCCCAAGGCTCTTTCTCTCGTACTCCGAATCTCACGGCCCGTCAATCTGCGGTTTATTCAGCTCCTTGTCAAATGGTTTCGCCCGGGAATTCCCCTTCTCTGCCCTTCCCCGCGTCCCGGCGCCAGATCAGCGTCCGTCCTGAATCCAGCGTATCTGAGCCCGGATGCGGGCCGCCTCCGCCGGAGCGAAGAGAGCGGGGATATCGGTCAGGCAGGAGGCCGACGCGGCGGCCAGTGCCGCGGCGAAGGCCTCGATCAGGAGCTCGCGCCCGAGGTCGGTCCCGGCGCTGCGGCCGAGCAGGATGCCGGTGGCGCAGTCGCCCGCGCCAATGGGGCTGCGGACGCCGTGGAGATGGGGCAGCTCGTAGCGGACCGCGACCTCGGGGCCGAAAAGCCAGGCGGCTTCGGGACCGGCGGTGACGCCGAGCCAAGGCAGGCGGTAACGCTCCCGGCAGCGCCCGGCGGCGGCCCGCAGATCGTCGACCCCGGTCAGGAGCCGCAGTTCCGCGGCATTGATCTTGAGGAGGTCAACCCCGGCCTCGAGGGCGGGGCCAACCCCGCTGACGCCGTCCAGGACGACGAGCGCTCCCGCGGCTCGCGCCGCCCGCGCCACCTCGCCGTAGAACGTCTCCGGCACGCCTGGAGGAACGCTGCCGCACAGCGCCACCCCGGCCAGGCCCGGCAGCGCCGCCATGATCTTCGCCCGCAGCGCCGCCAGCGCGGTCGGGGCAACCGGGGCGGAGGGCTCGATCAGTTCGGTCACGCTGCCGCCGTCCAGGTCAACCACCGTCGTGCAGGTCCGCGTCGGAGCCGCGCCGCACTCGCAGAGAACGCCGCAACCCGCCGCCGCCAAGTCCGCTCGCAAGCGCTCGCCCGTCTGACCGCCAGCGAACAGCGCCACCGTCACCGGCACCCCCGCCAGCCGCAGAGCCCGCGCCGCGTTGACGCCCTTGCCTCCGCCCGCTTCGCAGACGCGCTCGGCCCGGTTGACCGCGCCCAGCGTGAAACGCGGGAAGAACAGCCCCTTCTGCCAGGCGGGGTTCAAGCACACCACAAGCACGTGGACGGGAGCGCTGTTCATGGTTGAGCACCTCGCGGAACTCGGTCCTGAGGGAGGCCGCCCGGCGTTCCACCGGCAACACGACCTAGCTGCGGCTACCCGCAGGCGTACGCTTGCCCCAGCCGCCCTTCAGAAGCGGGGTACAGCACGCCGCCGCCATGGGTGCGCCCCCCCCGTACAGGAGACCGGGCGACTGTACTACGCTCCGGACCGGAGATCAACGCCCGGCGAACTCTTGCGGCGCAGGTCAGTTCCGTAGGGGCTTCTGTTTCGATCGTCTCCGCGTCCGGCGAGCAAAACGGGTCACTTTACTCTTGGGGGAGACTTCCGGCGGGACGTGTTGCGAATGCCA
>CAILKC010000567.1 GCA_903834675.1 uncultured Victivallales bacterium
CCGATGCACAAGGTGCTGGTGGTCGACGGCCCGATCCGTCAGTTTGGCCTCGACCAGCAGCCAGGGCTGGCCGTCACGGACGATCAGGAAGTCGGTCTCCCGCTTCATCTTGTCGCGGATGTGGAAGAGGTCGAACGGGGTTCCGGACGCATCACTCCAAAGATGCAGCGTGGCATTCAGTTCGCAGGCGATGTAGTTCTCGAAACGGGCGGCCGGATCGGCGACCCGACTCCAGTCGTAGAGATAGCACTTGCGGGCCTTGAGAATGGCCCGCTTGATGTTGCGCGAATACGGCGGCACGGGAAAAGCCAGATAGAAGTCGGCGAGCCGCCGCAGGTAGTTCTTCACCGTCGGTGGACTGCTCTGCAGATGCCCCGCCAGGGCGGCTTCGGAAATGGGGCTTCCCACCATTTCCGGGAGGAGGGAGTACAGGTGATGGATACTCTCACGGTCAATGATGCGGGTCAACTGCGCGATGTCCTCCCTGATGACGGTGTCGACGTAGTCCGTGGCCCACTTGCGGTGGAATGCCTTGCTTTGGGCCAGGAACGGCTCAGGGAACCCGCCGAACTGCAGTAACGCTTCCAGGACATCCTGACCAGCGGCCGTCGCGTCCAGGCGGCGGGCAACGAAGTCAAGCGCCGAATCCGGCACCGTTGTCGCCCCGGCCGCGGCGCCCCGGCCGGCGGCCTCTCGCAGTGTCAGCGGCATCAGGTGGAACGTGAAGTAGCGTCCCGCCAGGCTGTCGCCAGCGGACTTGAGCACGTTCAGTTTCGCGGAACCCGTAACCATAAGCCGGACCTGGTCTTGGGTCTGATCGAAGATGCTCTTGAGGATGTTCTTCCACTTGGGCATCTTGTGGATCTCGTCGAAACAGGCCCATGGAAGAGGGTCTGCGACACCCGAAAGGTCGGCGGTGATGAACAGCTCATCCTCGCGGTAACGGTCGCGGACGGCGCGTGAATCCCACAGGTAGTACAGGCGCTCGCATCCGGCCCGCGCCAAGCGCATCTTGGCCAGCGTTGTCTTCCCTGTCTGGCGCGGCCCGACGATGAAGCGCATCTGCCGTCCCCAGGCGTCGGCGAAGGCCAGACTTTGGAGCGTGCGTTCAAGCATGGGCAGGCACCGAACCGTTCGTGAATATGCCTTCTGTTTAGCATGACCAGGATAAGTGAGTATTTAGAATAGTCAAGAAAACCTTCAACCCCGACCATCCTGAACGCCAGGCGGCATTACCTCCCCGACCCCAGCGGCCAACTGGCCCGGAGTGGGTCGGCGTAGCAGCCGATCTTCTCGACCGGGATGGGCTCGAAGCCGAGCCCGAGCGCGGGCGAATCGGGCTTGAGGCGGTAGTCACCGCGGGTGGCGTCGACGAACAACGGGTCGGCCACGACCGAGTGGCGGTCCAGGCCCAGGTCCTGCCAGGCGGTCCACTCGTCCACCGTTTCCGCCTCGCGCAGCGATAGGTCGTCGATCCAGACGATTCCCGCCTGCTCGCGGCAGTCGATGCGGAGGTAGAGGTCGCGCATGCCGGCACTGGCTTCGGGTTGGTCGAGGGCGGGCGTGGTAAAGCCGAACTCGAGGCGTTTCCACTCGGTACCGACCAGAGCGTTCGTCTCACGGGCCCAGTGGTATTGCTTCTCACGGTAGGACTGAGCGACAAGGTTGACACGGAGGTCCGGCCGACTGGCCTTGAACCACCCGGCCAGGCAATAGCTACGGCCCGGTTCGACGGGCAGGTTCACCGTCTTGACCATGGCGAACTCGAACTGGTTGCCCGGGTCCGCTGGGGCGCAGACCACTTCCATGGCGCGGCTACCGCCATGCGTGGCAGCGGTGCTGAGCCGGGCTTGGGCGGCGGCACTGGGACGCGCGTACCATTCCCAGCCGGGGGGCAGGGCGCCGGTTGTACCGTCCTCGAACCCCGGGTTGGGGCAGAGCTCCTTCTCGCCGATGGCCTTGACCTTGGGCGAGCCCATCCCCGTGCGCACCGATCGGCCGCCGAGCCAGAGGACGTTGTGATCGAAGCTGGTCTGGTCGTAGGGTAGGGAGTTGCAGCGGTAGATGGCGGCACTCGAGTCGGTGGCGACCAGAATGTTGCGCTCGATCCGATTGCCCGACATGACCAGGGGCGGCCACTCGCGCGGCGGCTTGAGGAACAGCTCCGGGTATCGGCGTTGCCACTCGGGCAGGGCCTGGCGTTGCTCCCAGTTCTTCTGACGTGCTTCGACCGAGCTGGCCCAGTAGGGGTGCGCCTCGGTCCAGCCGCTGAACTCGATCTGCTGCAATGTGCCGCCCACCAGGATGTTATTCTCGATGCGGTTGTAGCGGCCGCTGTGGATATGCACCCCGCCCCGCAGGCAGCCGACCACGATATTGCCGTAGACGCTGGCGCCGCTGGCCAGGTCGTCGAGGTAGATGCCCCAGGAGAAGGTCGGGCTGCCCCACTTGCCGTGCTCGCGGCCGAAGCCGATGACGTCATGGATGTAGTTATGCCGGATCACGCAGCCCCAGGGGGTGACAGCGTCACGGCCGCCGGTGTAGATCGCGCCGGTGTCGCAGGTCTCCAGACTGAGTCGGTACATGTGGTTCCGCTCCATGATATGATCGTGGCCGCCGAAGATGACACCCATGCGTGGGATGTCGTGTAACGTGTTGCCCGAGAAACGGTTACCGACACCCTCAAGGCGGACGCCGCAGCCCTGCTTCCAGTCCAGGCCCGTATGGTGGATGTAGTTGTTCTCCGCGAAATTACTGGCCGGGGTCAGGGTCTTATCGTCGCCGCCGGTGAGCTTGATGCCGTGTCCGCCCACCCCGAAGATATCATTGCCCACGGCGCCGTTGTCGCGCCCGCCGAACAGCGCGATGCCGCAGCAGTTCTCCCAAGGTCCCCAGCCGCCGATCTGCGTACCCACGCCGACGTTGCGGATGGTGCAGCGCGCTACCCGGCAGTGTTGTGCCTCGTCCACCTGCACGGCGGTCCGGCGCGCCACCTCGATCGTGAAGCCCTCGATCGTGACGTAGGCCGCGCCAGCCTGGAGGTGTACGGCATAGTCGAGCGTGGGCACCTCGACGCTGGCGGTCGCGATCGGGGCAGGGGGCCAGACGTAAAGCACTGACGTCTTGCGGTCGAGGTACCACTCGCCAGGCGCATCGAGCTCCTCGAGCAGATTCTGGAAGAAGTAACGCTCGGCGCCGTTGCCCGCGAAAGCGCCGTAGGTGGCGGCGCCCAGATGCACCTCGCGCTCGGCGGGGTCCACCGACTTCACCGCCACGACCGTGTTGTAGTAATTCACGTCGTGGAACTCGAAGACCTCCGCCTGACTAAGGTCGGCCCAGGGCTTCAGATCCCCGGCATAGGCAAGGAAGCTCTGGGCGTTGCCCTTGGTAAGAGGCGCTTCGACATACAGCCAGCCCTTGGTGTTGGGCTCGGTCGAGTCCAGGTTCGGGTAGCGCGCCAGCACCTGCCGTTGCCCCTCGCAATAGAGTTCGCGGAACCCCACGCCACCGAGCCCGGCGGCCTTCAAGTCGCACTGCACGACAGCGCCTTTCCAGGGCGTCCAGGCGCTCAGGCGCCGGCCGGCCACCAGCCGCGGGGTTTCTCCCGGCCAGGCCGCGAGGCGCGTGGGGCGCTCGGCGGTGCCGGAGTCCTGCGGGCCAAGGGCGAGCGTGTCGGGCAGGTAGTAGGTACCGGCGCGAACCAGGACCGTGTAGCCGTCCTGCCGCGTGCCGCGTGCCGCCCGGGCCAGTTCCACGGCTCTGCCGAGGGTCGCCACGGGGCCGTCGGTCTTACCAGCGTTAGGCTCAGACAGACGCCCAGACCAGGCGTCATTGCCGCCCGGGGCAACATAGACCTCAGCCGCTGGGGGCGCCGCCGGTGCGACCTCCGCCGCCGCCGTGGACGCACGGTCGACCGAACCGGCCGCCAGGGCCACAACCACGGCGGCCACGAACGCGCCTCGACCTGGCATCGTACTACCCATGCAACACCGCCTTCCTGGATCCGATCCTGGGCACTGGGCAACGGGGGCAGCGGCCACCGGGCTCAGGCCTTCCGCGGCCCGAAACTCTACCCACTGACTCCCCGGTTGTCCATGGCGCGGGCGTGCCCGGGGCGCATGTCAGGTTCCGTAGGTGGTGACGACTCAGGTCCTAGGGTTTGGGGTTTAGCGGAGCCCCCGGCTTGGGCCGGACATACCGAAGTGAGAACCGCGGTTCGTCATTGGACATTGGTCATTCGGCATTCTGCGGTTCTCATACAAGCGTTTGGTCCCTTCTGCGGCACGGCTCCGGCCGGGAGGGCTTGGACCGGGTTGAGTGAGGGTCTACAGTCACGCTGCGAGTTTGCTGCCCAATGCGCTCGTAACGGTACCCCAACCGGGGTCGCGATTCCGGCCGTGCCGAGAGGTAACCGCATGGTGAGCAGCGCGGGCCAAACGCAGCTCCGGACGCGGTGGCAGCGTCTTAGCCAATCGGCGGTCGGCCGCGCAGCGCGGGTCTGGCACAGGAGGATGACGACGATGTTTCCTATCCATGACAGCAGACGGTATGCTGCCCTGCTCGCGGTGCTTGTCGGTCTGGCGGGCAGCCTGGATGCGGGTGACGCCGCCGCAAGCGCGGTGCTGTGGGACACGGTGACGCACGCCGGTGCGAGTCTGGCCCCGGAGGCCGTGGCCAGGAAGGAAGGATGGCGGGCGGCCGTCGGCAAGGAGGCTGGTATCGTCGGCGACGCCTGCCTGGTCAGCCGCTACGGCGTCCTCGTCTTCAGGAAAGGCGGCAGGGGGGCGGAGTGGTACTACAAACTGGGCGAGAACCTGGTCAGGGGTCCGACCCTGGTCCCGGTCGGCGCCGAGGGAGACAAGGCTAAGGCCATCGATTCCTTGAGCGTGGTGGAGAGCAGCGACGCCGTTGCACGTTTGGACGTGGGTTCGGTTACAGAGTCCGGCAAGAGGATCGTGGCGCGGTTCCTGCTAAAGAAGGATAGACCGTTCGTCGAGACGCAGCCAGGCGAAGGGGCGGAGAAGCTCCTGGTTGAGATGCAGAGCAAGCACGCCGTGCTGCCGGACCCGTTTGCTGGTGATTTGGTGGTCGACGCCGAAGATACGCCCGCGGCGCAAATTCGATTCCCGAGCGAGAATCAGGTCGTACAGTTGCTGGATGGCGGCGATGCGATCGTGATGTGCGTCTGGCGGTCGGCCGACCAGGCGGTCGGCATGACGTTGACGGGCGCGGGAAAGAACCGGACGATTTCCGGTACCGAGGTTGCCTACCGGAAAGACCGCGACGCCAATGTCTGGGTCGCGGTCCTGGCCGCGCCCGCGATCTGGCAGCAGAGAAGCATCAAGGAACTCGATCCGGTCAGCGGTACCACGCTGGCCCGGGAGGTTCCCTACCTGGCACAGTGGCGCGCGGACTACCGGCGTGCGGATGGGGTGATCGACTCATGGAAGGTCATCATCAAGAAGGACAAGGGCGAATGGGAGGGCTTCGGCATATCCCCGAAGAAGGATGGCACGGTCTGGCATCCGGCGCGCGGCGTGTTCGCTTATCCGGCACGCCTGGAGGGGACGAGCATTGCGCTGCGAAACTCCGTCTATGAACGCTGCCCGGACGTGAAGAACAAAGCTGACGGATGGGCGGTGCTATATCCCTACCAGAGGATCGGCGCGAGCCCAAAGGGCGTCTATGGCGTGATCGATATCCTGAAGGAAACGCTCGACGAGACCCCGGAGTTCACCCTGGCCGACGATCTGCAGGTGAAGCGGCTGCCCAGGGACAGGTACCCGGGCGTGTGCGCCACGACCGAAGCCGTCGAGAAGCTGTTCGACGCCAACGAGGAGACGGCCAGAAAGACGGAGATTCAGGATCGCTTCTTCAAGATGAACTTCTTCTGTGTTGTGGTACGAGCGCGAATCGAGGACTACATGAACTGGGGGAAGAGGATGCGCGAGTTCTGCGCCAGGGAGAAAGCCGGGAAGCCGCAACTGGCTGGCCTGGTCGATGCTGTTGATGGGCTGCTTGCCAGGTTCGACAAGGACTATGAACGGCTGAAACTGGGCGAGAGAACGCCTGCGGCCGGCCACCGCCTTACGGACCGGTTCATCGCCCTGATCGACAGCAACGATGATAAGAAGGACGAGACCGCGAAGCAGTTGGGCCGGGAAACCCGAGTCATCGCCAGTAACCAGGACATGGCCACCGGGTTCTTCCGGATGATTGCGAAGGACACGCGGCAGCGGGCGGGGTACCTGGTCGTGGCGGCGCCGGATGCCGCCGCGCTCGACTTCGCCACGGAAACCCGGCGACGCACGCTGGAGGTGCTGCAGAGCAGCTTGGGCGTTGAGGGTGGCTTCACCGACTGACGGCTTCGGGTCCAGTCGAAACACACCGTGGCGGCGCCGCCCCGTGGAGGGCGAGCGGCCCCAGGGGCGCACGCCTCCGCGAGCACGTTCGCCCTTGGTCTGCCTCATCGTGTCACCCCCATGATGTCGCTCTCACAATGGACCTCCCGCCAGGAACGTTGTTCTGTATCCTCAAATGGAACCCGGACGGCAAGGTGGTCCACCGTGCGGAAAAGGCCCAATGCCGGTCATTCCCCGTCCCAGGCGACAAGCGGCTCCGGCAGGGCGTCAAGCGGAACTTCGAGGTGTTCGATCCCCTGGACTTCATCGCCGAAATCACTCAGCACATTCCGGATCAGGGCGCCCAGCAAGTCCGCTGCTATGGGTGGTACTCAAACGCATCGAGAGGGCGGCGCGCCAAGGCCGCGGCCCCTGCCGCCGAGCCCTGCGTTCAGCCCGTCACCGGGGACGACGACAGCCCGTACCGGAAGAGGTGTCGGATGCGGTGGGCCGCGCCGAACAAGCGCGTGTATGAAGTCGATCCGCTCAGGTGCCCGGTGTGCGAGGCCATTATGAGGATTGTCGCCTTCATCGAGCGCCGCGGCCCGCCTGCCGTCGCGCCCACTCAGGACCAGCTCGGGCTGGAACTGCACTACGTGGATCCCGACGAGTTCCTCGCCGCCCTGTGACCCACGGCGGCCAGCCGGGACACCGGAGGCCTGTGCCCGCCCCGGCCCGCTGTCGGCACGTTTTCCGGCTCTTCCGCCGCTTTTCCTCTGTTTGGCCCTGCCCGGACCGTCCTTCCCATCCGGACTGTCGTCTCCCTCGTGACCCAGGGAAAGCAATTTCCCATCAGCCAGGGCGGGAAAGGCCATGGTCACGGTGGAGAGTGCACTGCCCAGTGCCGAGACTCCGGTACGCACCGCGCCCAGGCCGTCGGCAGCGCCCCCCGCGGCCAGGCCCTTCAGCCCCCCCGCGCCGCTGAGTCGGTGCCGTTGCGTCTCCAGGGCGTGCAGAGCCGTCGTGGCTTCGGTGGTCGAAGCCCCGATGATAACGCTGAGGCGGAAGGGTGCGGCTGCCATGGTCGCGTGGGTCTCCTGTATGCTCGTACAGGAGACCGGCGCGCGTCAACCGGTGCTGCGCACGGCTGCTGCCGGACGGCTCGTATGTCGACCGGGCGGAATGGGGTAAAAGCGACAGGGCCGGGGGTGGTGGGCAGGATTGCCAGCGCTGACGGCGGGCAGGGTTACTGACTCTTGCGCGTTCTCGTACCGTAGACGAAAGCGGCGATGATCGCGGCTAGGCCCGTGCCGCCAAGGATCGTTCCTGAAACAGGATGTCCCTGCCAGGTAACGATGGTCGAACACGCCAAACTCGACATGCCGATCAGGAAAGCTGAGACAAGGCCAAGCAGGCTGTCTCGGCACTGCGAACGAATGGATCTGAGTTCGATTTCCCGACGGTTGGCGGCCTGTTGTTCGGCCATGCGCAGGATGCGCTCGGCGGCGTCGGGAACCGCCTGGTTGTAGCGCACCAGCACTTCAGGCGGCGGTAAGGGACCGTTATAGATGGCGATTCCCTCATGCCGGACCTGGACGCTCGGCACCTGAGCCGCCGACCCGACTCGGTCAGCGATTGGCCGTCTGCTCACGGAGCCCCGCCTCTCTGGCAACCGTTTCCATGGAGCTACGCAGATCCTCGCCGACACGTTCCCAGTCAGACCGTATAGCCTCAGCGTCCGTTTGCCACGGGTCTCTTGCCGGCTGCGGACGAGGCGAGAACGCGCCGGTAATGTCCAGCGCTTTGCCCATGCCGCAGATGAAGGCTCTGAAATGCTCGCCCATGGCCAGGTTCCTTATCGACAGCGCTACTGTAGCGGCGGAGCCAGCGGGAGTCAATCACAAGCGCCCGGTCAGCGTTCGGGGTCCGTCTCGAAGGTGATACGCCAGGGCGCTTCCTCGCCACGGTGGAGCCGGCGCAGGATGGCGATCAGTTCATCGATCGTGGTGCGGTCCAGTGGCGCCTCGGGGGAGAGGCACGCTTCCGGCGTCGTGTGCCGCCCCACCGGCAGGGAGAACGAGGCGCCGCACTTGGCACAGGCCAGCGTGATGGCCTTCTCCTCGCATAAGTCGGTAACCTGGACAGTCTTGGTCATGGGTCTTGCAGACGGCGGGCAGGGTCAGACGGGAGCGGGCGGGGTGGCGGAGTCCGCAGGATTCTGGCCATACTTGGCCAGCAGGTCGGCGCAGGGGTCGTTTTCAAACAAACGTCGCAGATAGCCGATGCGTTCCCAATAGTCTTCTACCCTGGACAGCGCAGCGGCCGCAGCCTCGGTGAAGTTGTCTGGCAGATCCCAGTACTCTTTCACTGCCGCCATGTCCTGAATCTGTACGCGATGCCGATGCTTGAACACACCTCGCCGACGATCTTGCTGCAACTACGGTAATCGCCTCTCTTGGCTGCGTCAAGCAGAACACTCCTTGACCTCGACAATGCCAGCCGCAGCGGTTCCACCTGCCGCAGCGAGAATACGCCTCCCTGCGCTGGAAAGATGGCATACGTTGCCCGTTCAGCCTGGACCGCATCCTCAAATGGAACCCGGACGGCAAGGTGGTCTACCGTGCGGAAAAGGCCCCATGCCGGTCATTCCCCGTCCCAGGCGACAGGCGGCTCCGGCAGGGCGTCAATTGGCGTGTACCGTGCGGCGCGGCCACGCGGACCGCTTGACGACCCCGCTCAGAGCGAGGGCGCAGCCATCGAGACTCTGGTCTTCCAAGAGCTCAGGGCCACGAATCAGAACCTTGGGCTCGGTTACGAACTGCACCACTGGCGCACGGCGGGCGGCATGGAGGTGGATTTCGTTCTCCACGGCAGCCGGGGCATCGTCGCCGTCGAGGTGAAACGCAAACAGCGCCTTACGGGCCATGACCTGCGCGGGCTGCGCGCCTTCCTCGCCGACTACCCGATGGGCAAGGCCTACGTCCTGTACGGCGGCGACCACCCGCTCCACGTGGACGCGATCACGGTCTGGCCCCTCGCCGACGCCTTGCGTCAGCTCCCGGATCTGCTCTGAGACTGGCCGCCCGCCCTACGGACCTCTTCTCGGCGACGTGGAAGGGCGCCGCGGGCGGGGTCTCCTGCTTAGCCAGGCCCGGGCCTGGCCAGGCCGTCAGGACCGACTCGCCGCCGTCCTGCTCGAAGTAGGTGACCGTGATGCGGTCACGACCAGGTAGCCTCACTCCCCCAGCAACACCGCCTTGCCCCACAGCCCGCGGTTGGCAGAGTTGCGCTCGTTGCCATTCCAGACGATCTGGCGCTGGCGCCCCTGCCCGCTGGCGCCATCATCGATGGCCAGGTCGAAGCGCAGCGTCTGGCCCGGCTGGGGGCTGAAGCCGAGCTGGGCAAACGGGATCGCGGCCTCCAGAACGTAGCCCTTGCCATCGACGCGCGCGACCGCCTCGACCGTACAGGCGGAGGCCCCGGGGGTGGCGTTGACCACGTGCCAACGGCAGGCCCCCTCGGGCTTGCCTGCTCCGAGCAGAATCTGGCGGTCGGAGAAAAGCAGGATGCCGACTTTCTCCAGTTGCTCAGAGCCGATGAAGAGCTCGACCGCATCCGCGTTCCAGAGGTCAGCGCCCTTTTGCTCGTTCTGCATCGGGGTGGGATCGGTGACTTCAATCAGCAGATAGAGCGCCGTGTCGTCCCAGGCGAGGCGGAAGGCGCCCTGCAGGCCGACCTTCTCACTGCCCACAACCTGATTCGCCTCACTCAGCGCTTCCGGCGGGAAGTTTGGCCAACCCTCGAGCCTGCCGTCGACGGGCAGCGGACTGCTGACCCGGCCCGCCTTGACGGTACGTCCGCCGCCGGCCTTGACCTGGAGCAGGGGCAGATCGCTGGCAAAGGGCGGGGTGCGGCCGAGAGCAACGTCGTAGAGGCGCCGATGCGTCTCGGCAGCCGCTTCCACCAGCTCCTTCCAGGGCCGGTCGGCAACGCTGAACAGGCCGGTGTTGCCATTCTCGCCGCCGATCTTCTGGAAGAAGCGGCCGCTGCGCGCCTGGTCGATCAGGGTGAACCACTCCTGCCCGACCACGAAGCCCAGCGCCGCGGCCTGTTCGACGTAGTGCCGGTAGGCCAGCCCGCGGTCGTGCTGCGAGGGCACATCCTTAGCGCCGCCGGGCAGGCCGGAGTCGGCGGGGCTGGCGTAGTGCCATTCGCTGAGCAGCCACGGGCGGTCGCCGCCCCAGCCGTGCAGGCGCTCCAGGTAGGCCTTGTCGAAGCCGTAGGTGTAATAGTTGAGGCTGAGGACGTCCAGGTAGCGGCCGGCGATCCGTACCAACTGCTCGCGGTTGGCGGTGCCCGGCTGCCAGCGGTTGCCCAACAGCAGGTGGTTGGGGTCGTGCCGACGGAAGGCGGTGACGATGACGCGGTAGTACTCCTCCAGGAAGATCCCGGTGAAGGTCTCCACGTCCGCCGCGGCGACAGCCGTGGTGACGGGCAAGCCGCGCCCGGCCAGGGCCGCAAAGTCCGCGGCATCCAGTCCCCAGGCCTGGTTGAAGGCGGCGATGGTCCCGTGCGTCTCACGCAGGAACTGCACCAGGCGCTGTTTGGCGGGGGCGGCGGCGTCCAGTCCCGGAAGCACTCGCGGGATGTCCTCGCAGGCCTGCTCGTTCTCCAGGAAGTAGCCGATCAGCAAGGGCTCCGCGGCACGCGGCGGCAACTCCTTCGCGAAAAGCTCCTCGACCGTGGCCACGGTGGCCGCGTCGAAGGGATCAAAGAAGCCGCGCAACCCCGGGATGTGCCGGCCAAGCTCCCAGGTGCCGAGCGGCAGAGTCCTGACGTAGGGGAACGAGGCGGTGCGGCAGGCCTCGGTGGCTTGCGAGAAGGCACCGGCCGAGTTGAAGCCCAGGGCCCGCACGCGCTCGATCAGACGGGCTTGCCAGTCGGCGAGAACGAACGGCGCGCCCTGCTTGCGGATCACGTTGGCGACGTAGAATGAGAAGGCCCGCGAGTGCCACCAGTCGTTGGGGTGGTAGGCGCTGCCGAACCGCGGGTCATCCAGCGGTGGCAGCCAGGCGAACTCCGCCGTCCGGCCCTCGATGTAGGTGTAATCGTCGCCGGGGTTGAAGGCGCAGATGCCGAGGTGGAAGAAGAGGTTGCCCTCCGGGTCGACCAGGTGCCAGCGCCCCGCCTGCTTGGTTACGTAGAAGAAGCCGGTCGCCTTGAGACCGAATTCCGCGCCGCTGCCGGGCAGGCCACCAAAGCGGTCCAGGGTCTGGCGCGGCAGGTGTGCGTAGTAGGCCGTGTCAGCCACGACGTCAGCCTGCAACTCCGCCTCACTGCCGACCTTGCCGGGCCAGTCCCGGGCGGCGTCCTGCCCAAAGCGGTCGAGGCGCGCGCCCGGCGCCGACACCCCAGCGGCAGCCGTAATATCACTCACCGTCACCACAAGCTCGGTCGTCCCCGCGGTTACCGGCGTCCAGGCCAGCCAGCAGAACGTCTTCCAGTTCCATTCGCGGTTGTCCTGCAGTTGCTGGTAGGTATACTCGGGCATGGCGAACGCGAGTCCGGCGCCGTTGGCTCGCAGCAGGCGAAAAACCCGCGCCTGCCCCTGGAAAAGATGCGGCTTCGCTGGCTTGGCCGCCGGAAAAGGCTGCAGCGCCGCGGCATCCATGGCCCATTGGCCGCGGTCCGCGAAATCGAAGTCGACCAGGGCCTGGAAGCGCAGCTTGGTGGCCGCGGGCAGGTTCGTCGGCAGAAAGGCGAGGCGCCCAGCGTCGCGCAGTTCAGCCGTGATCGCGACCCCGTCCGGGTAGCTCAACAACACGCGCTGACCCTCGATGCGCGCCGCGGTCGGAGCCAGTTCCTTCTCCCCCAGACGGGGATACTCGAGCGTAAAGTGCCCCACGGTACCGGCATCCACGGCAATGCCCTCAGCGCTCGCACTGAAGCTGACTGCGCCGACGGGTGTCGCCCCCAGCAAACAGCCCAACCACGCCAGCGTGCGCAGGAGTTCCCGGTTCATTTGCCTCTCCCTGTAAGGTTGCGCGGAGGAGACCCGCCGTGCCTACGATAGCCCGCCGCAAGCGGCCTGCATACGTCGCAGCGGGCCTATGGGCGCAAGTCAGCTCCGTAGGGGTTTGCTGGTATGAGAACCGCAGAAGGTCGAATGACCAGTGACCCATGACGAAGAGCAGAATCCCCTGCCGGGGCACCGGAGTTCTCTGGCGGTCATGTCCGGCACCAACCGGGGGCTCGGCTGAACCCTGAACCCTGTTTTCCTCATCCGCCGTCTCGCTCTCTGTCTCCTCCAGTCACCGTCTCGCC
>CAILKC010000568.1 GCA_903834675.1 uncultured Victivallales bacterium
AGGCATCTGCCCTGACCCCGCTTGCCGCCCTGGAGCCCGCGCTGCCCAGCCCGTTTCGGGCGGGTTCGCGGTATCCGCCGTCGGCTCCAAGGCGCCGGTTCGTGCCCTTTTCAGCGGAAGAGGGCGAAGGTTTTCGGCGGGGTGCCGGTGCTGGCGTAGTAGACGGCGCCGATGATCATGGGCATGAGGCAGGCCAGCATCTCTCCGGCGATCAGGCCGATCATGAGTGGCTTGAGGCGGGCGTAGAGGGCGGCGCCGCCGTACTTGGTGACGGACTTCTTGACCAGCCAGCCGATGAAGAAGGAAAACGCCAGGAGGCAGCTCTGCCAGGTTCCGAGCACCAGGAACAGCAACGGATGCAGTGGCCACCAGGCGAAGCGGTGCCGGCAGAGGGTGAAGAGGATGACCAGGGCGAAGGTGATGGCGAAGGCGACCAGGCTTCCCGGCGCCGGTGAGGCCTGGCGGAAACGCTGCCAGGGCGAGCGTTCGTCCAGGGCCGGCAAGGCCGCCTGGGCCGACAGCGCCTGGCGCACCTGGCTGCTGGCGTCGAAGGCAAAGTGCGGCACCGACGACATGGTCCAGCCGTCGCCGGTGCGGATGGCCCCATGCTGATACTGCAAGTAGAGAGTGGCGGGGACCGCGGCGGCAAGGCCGATGAGCAGGGCTGCGAGGCCGCAGAGCGCCAGGCGTCCCAGCCGACAGTGGGCCTGGTCGGTGATCTGCAAGGCGGAGACGAGATAGGGCATGAAGGCCTCGCGGGGATCGATCAAGAGCACCGATGAGAGCATGGCCATGATCAGCATCTGGTCGGGACCGATCGCCTTGGTTCCGAGGAAGCCCCACAAGACGGCACAGGGGAAGAAGTAGGAGTGCAGGTAGAACACCCCGGCCTCGGCCAGGAGTCGGCTGATGACCACCAGCAGCACGGTCATGATCAGCGCGTAAAGCAGCCCAAAGGGCCATTGCAGCCCCACCCGTGACATCTCAATGACGAACAGGGCCGTGGCTACCAGAAAGGCGCGGGCGCCCCAGACAGCCGAGCTCTCCACCGCATCGCCCGCCGCCAGGCCGAGCGAGCGCCGGAAGACGTTGCCGTAGTAGCGTCGGCCGCTGTAGGCCAGGACCAGGAACATGCCGCAGTAGGCTCCGGCATAGAGGAAGTTGCTGGGATGCGGCTGCAGCATCGGGCCGCTGATGGCGATGCCGTATCCGGCCAAGCTGCCGGTGACCGCGCCAAAGATGTAGGGCGCCAGGCCGAGGGACAGGGCCACGTCGGAACTGAGGAAGTAGGCAAAGCCGATGACGGTGAAGTAGAGGGTGGGGTTGAAGATCTGCCAGACCGCGATCCCCGAACGGCTGTAGACGGGGAACAATTGCAACAAGGGGGTGAAGTTGAGCTGGGTGCGGCAGGGGATGAGGGTCTCCGGCCACCAGGCGCAGGCGTAGTTGTTGAGGTGCAGCAGAAACACGGCCACGGTCCCGATCCAGAACAGCCGGTTGCGAAACACCGGACTCGGCTGCCCCGCCGCAGTGGGCAGCAGCGCCGTGGCGAACTCGATGGTGGGGTAGGGCAGCCGTTCGTGGCTGGCCCACTGCCGATGGATGACCAGCGACAGCCCCGCCGCGCCGACGCAGACGGTGACGATCAGCGGCAGCCAGAACCAGAGGGTCCGCCGCCAGGCGCCCCAGGGCACCTCCATGAAGCCGATGGGCTCGTCGCCGACCGCGATGCTGTTGACGAACCCCTCCAGTGCCTGGGTGCTGCCCGCCACCTCGCCCACCGCCAGGTTGCGCTCGTAGGCCGGGTCGGCCAGCATGGCAGGTGGGGCATGTTTGAGCACCGCGGGCAGACGCGGGGCCAGGCTGCCTTCGAGGGCGACATCGAGGAAGGCGCGGGTGAGATCGCGCGCTTCGTCAGCATTCAGAGCCTCGGTCTGGGTGCGCAGCCGTTGCGCATAGCCGGGCAGGGGGGCCTGACCTGGGCGAATGGCCGCGGCGGCAGCCGGGTTGTCGATCAGGGCATTGAGGCCGAGCAGCAGCCGTCGGCAGGTTGCCGCGCTCAGCGGCTCATTCCTAGGCTCGGCGCTCAGCGCGGCCCGCAGGTCGGCCGTCGCGAGCGGCCGCAGGGCGCGCCACTCTGCCGTGGCCCCGTCGGTCAGGCCGACCGCCAGGCGCTGGCGCAGCCGGGTTGGGTCGGTCACCTGCTCAGGCTGGATGGCCGCCGGCTGGCCTTGCCACCCCGGCGTCGTCTTGGCGTAGTGATGGGGCAGCATGAGGAAGGTGGTGAACTGGTGCATCAGCCCCCGGCCCGGCACGTAGCAGGCACAGAGGACCAGGGCCACAATCACCGAGAGTTCGTCGCCGCGCAGCGCCGCGCCCCGCCCCAGTCGGCGCAGTAACGGATTGACCAGCATCGAGAACAGCACCAGCCCGCCAAAGACGGTCACGGGCAGGAAGTTCCCGACCAGAAACGTGCCGCCCATCACCATGTCGTTGAAAAAGGTAAAGGCGCAGAGCAGGACGGCCCCCAGCAGCCCGAGGATTACAGCACGAACGGTCATCACGTCTCCTGATCTGTGCGTGAATCGGTAGTATAGCGCCTGGCCGCGGGCTCGGACGGAAAAGGGTTCAGGGTTCAGCCCAGCCCCCGGCTGCGGCCGGGCATACCGGAATGAGACTTGCCGACGCGGGTCCGATTCCGATCCGGCCGGGACGCGCCGGATCGCCTGGAGGGCGGCCCTGCGTGGCCGCCGCGGCGCCGACGCAGCGGCGCCCTCCAACGCCCCTCGTCCGCCGCGGCGGA
>CAILKC010000569.1 GCA_903834675.1 uncultured Victivallales bacterium
CGGCCAGTGCCCGGGAGGCCCCGGCGCTCCAGTGCCGCTGGAGATGCGGTGGGCTCCACCGCCGCGCCCGAGGCCGGGCGCCTCTCCAAATGGACCGGCCGCGGCTCGCGGCCACTGCCCGGGAGGCCCCGGGCGCTCCAGTGCCGCTGGAGATGCGGTGGGCTCCACCGCCGCGCCTGAGGCCAGGCGCCTCTCCAAATGGACCGGCCGCGGCTCGCGGCCACTGCCGACCCGACGGTCGGCGGTCCCAGGGCCGGGCGCCTCTCCAAATGGACCGGCTGCGGCTCGCGGCCAGTGCCCGGGAGGCCCCGGCGCTCCAGTGCCGCTGGAGATGCGGTGGGCTCCACCGCCGCGCCCGAGGCCGGGCGCCTCTCCAAATGGACCGGCCGCGGCTCGCGGCCACTGCCGACCCGACGGTCGGCGGTCCCAGGGCCAGGCACCTCTCCAGGGAAAGGGCGGCGGTCCCAGGTTCAGCCGACCGTCTCGCCCGTGCTGCCGGGGCTGACTTTCCGACGCAACCGCCGCGCGAAGCGCACCACTGAGGCGAAGTACAGGTGCATCGCGATGGCGCCACGCGGGCAGGACTCCATGCAGCAAAAACAGACGATGCAGGTTGCCGGGACGATGGCTGGGTAGCCGTTGGTCGCCTTCTCACGGATGGCGTGGCGCGGGCAGATGCCGACGCAGATGCCGCACTTCACGCACTGGGGTTCCTGGATCACCGGTCGTAGCCGGAACAGTCGGGTCGCCAGCCTGAAGACCGGCTCGGGGATGTGGCGCAGGTAGCGCGCCACCGAGGGCCGCAGGTGCGCCGCCTGCAGGGTGGCCAGGCCGCTACCCACGCACTCAATACGGGCCGCGTCGAGATTCCCCAGTCCAGCTTGCGCCGCCAGGCGGAGCATGGTCACCGCTGTCGGCGCGAGCCGTAGCGCGACGCAGGCGGTGGCATCAAGGGCCACCGCATCGCGGCTCGCCAGCAGCACGCCGACAAACCGGGGACGCCCGTTGGAGGGGCCATTGCCCTCCATGGCGGTGACGGCGTCGGCGATCGTCAGGTGCGGCGTCAGCACGGCGTAGACCCGCACCAGGAAGGCGCTGACGGCCTGCGGCGACGGGTAGATCGAGTGGAATCCCGCCTTCGCCTGACCGCTGACGACCCCAAACACATTCTTCAGCCCACAGGTGAGCGTCGTCAAGGCATGGGTCTTGAGCTTGGGCAGCGAGATGACGACGTCCACCGCGGCGTACCATTCCGGGACGGCGAGCATATCCGGCCCACAGGCCAGCGGCATCTGCTTGGTGTGCCAGGACTTGAGCAGCGCTGGGGTGCCTGCCACGGCCGTGATCATGCCAGTGCGGTCCCAGAGGTCGGCCTCGGCGTGCTGTCCAGCCGGGCTGTCGCCGACCCAGATGCGCGCCGCGCCCGCCCTGACGCATTGCAGGATCACCTGCCGGACCAGCTCCGGATGCGTCGTGACGGCCAGCTCCGGAGCGCGTGGACTCAGCAGATTCGGCTTGATCAGGACCGTCTGTCCGGGCTTGACGAAGGCCGCGATGCCGCCGAGCGCCTCCAGGGCTTCCGCTAGCGCCGCGGCGACCGTGGCGGGAGCGTACGCCGTACAAGCCGCCACCGCGACCCGGCTACGGCTGGAAGCGGACGCCACGGGCGCCGCGGGCGGCGCGGGCGGCAGGGTCACGGAACGCTGGGGGGAGGTTGCATCAGGCATGGCCCAAATGTAAGCGGGGGAGTTCCCGCCGCAAGACCCCTGCCAGAACGCTTGCCGACTCGACAAGGGTGTCAGTCGACAGTATAGTGTGGCGCTTTTTCATTCCGGCGTGCCGACGTGCCGCCAAGTCTTTGTACGGAGACAGATTACCGATGAGCCAGCAACACAGCAAGGTCGTGAAACGTGCTCGCCGCAAGCGTTACTTGGACCGTGTCCGGGCCAAGGTCAGGGTAGCACGCCGGAAGTCGTAGCACGGGCAGAAGCCTGGAGCGGGTTGTGGAGAGCCGCCGCGGGGCGGCCGTGGTTGGTATTATTTCTTTTTTCCTGCGGAGAGGTAGTCACATGGGCGAACAGAAGTACGTCTACGTTTTCAGTGCGGCGGCCGCCGAGGGGGGGGCGTCGCAGAAGAACCTGCTGGGCGGCAAGGGCGCCAACCTGGCGGAGATGTGCCTGCTGGGAATTCCGGTGCCGGCCGGTTTCACCATTTCGACGGAGTGCTGTACGGCTTACTATGCCTGCGGCTGCACCCTTCCCGCCGAGCTTGCCAAGCAGGTTCCGGCTGCCCTGAAGGGGGTCGAAGCGGTGATGGGGATGAAGTATGGCGATGCGGAGAACCCGCTGCTGGTCTCGTGCCGTTCGGGGGCTCGCAAGTCGATGCCCGGGATGATGGATACGGTGCTGAACGTGGGTCTGTCGCCGTCGACGATTCCCGGGATGATCAAGAAGACCAACAACCCGCGTTTCGTCTGGGATTCGTACCGCCGGCTGATCATGATGTACGCCGACGTGGTGATGGAGAAGGCCGAGGGGCTGGAGCCGGCCCAGGGCAAGGGCATCCGCAAGATCATGGACGAAGTGCTTGACGCCTATAAGCATAAGCGTGGCTGCAAGTCCGACACCGACCTCAACGCCGACGAGCTCAAGGCCCTGGCCGACGAGTTCAAGGGTCTGGTCGTGAAGCATCTCGGCAAGCCGTTCCCGGACGATCCCATGCAGCAGTTGTGGGGCGGCATCGCGGCCGTGTTCAAGAGCTGGAACGGCAAGAAAGCCATCTCGTACCGCCGCATCGAGGGGATTCCGGATGAGTGGGGCACCGCGGTGAACGTGCAGGCGATGGTGTTCGGCAATATGGGTGACTCCTCGGCCACGGGCGTGGCCTTTACCCGCGATCCGGCCACTGGCGACAACAAATTCTACGGCGAGTGGCTGGTGAACGCCCAGGGCGAGGACGTGGTGGCGGGCATCCGCACGCCCAGTCCGCTCAACGACGACACCAAGAACGAGCAGAACCGGCACCTGCACAGCATGCAGGACGCGATGCCGACCACCTATACACAGCTCGACGGCATCCGCACCAAGCTGGAAAAGCACTTCACCGACATGCTGGACATCGAGTTCACCATCCAGGATAAAAAGCTCTGGATGCTGCAATGCCGCGTCGGCAAGCGCACCGGTACGGCGGCACTGAATATGGCCATGGACATGCTGGCCGAGGGTTTGATCAACGAGAAGACCGCGGTGATGCGGGTGGAAGCGCAGCAGCTTGACGAGTTGCTGCATCCGATCGTGGATCCGAAGGCCGAGAAGGACGCCAAGCCGATCATGAAAGGCCTGCCGGCCGGACCCGGAGCAGCCTGCGGCGGCATCGTCTTCACGGCGGAGGACGCGGTGGCCCAGACCCGCGCCGGCAAGAAGGTCATCCTGCTGCGCGAAGAAACGAATCCCGAGGATGTGGAGGGCATGCGCGCGGCGGTCGGCATCCTGACCGCCCGTGGCGGCATGACCTCGCACGCGGCGCTGGTGGCGCGCGGCTGGGGCAAGTGCTGCATCGTCGGCGCCGGCGGGTTGCATGTTGATGCCAAGGCCAAAAAGGCCAAGATCGCCGGTTTGGACCTCGTTCTCAGCGAAGGCGACGTGGTCACCATGAATGGCTCCAAGGGTTACGTCTATAGCGGTCCTATGCCGATGATAGACGCCACAGAAAACCCACGTTTCCAGCAGTTTATGACCATGGCCGATACGTTCCGCACGATGGGCGTGCGCACCAATGCCGACACCCCGGCGGACGCCAAGATCGCCCGGACCTACGGCGCCGAGGGCATCGGTCTGTTCCGCACCGAACACATGTTCTACGGCGTGGGCTCCGAGCAGCCCTTGTTCTTCCTGCGCAAGATGATCCTCTCCAGCACGGTGGCCGAGCGTACGGCGGCGCTGGCCGAGCTCTACCCGTTCGTCAAGAAGGACATCAAGGCCACGATGGAGGCCATGGAAGGGCTGCCGGTGACCTTCCGCCTGTTGGATCCGCCGCTGCACGAGTTCGTGCCGCAGGGCAAGGAGAAGCAGGCCGAGTTGGCCAAGGCCCTGGGCATCGAGCCCGCGGACGTCGCCAAGCGCGGCGAGGCGCTGCACGAGTCCAACCCGATGATGGGTCATCGTGGCGTGCGCCTGGGCGTGACCTACCCGGAAGTGACCGACATGCAGGTGCTCGCCATCTTCGAGGGCGCCGCCGAGCTGATCAAGGCCGGTAAGCACGTGCATCCTGAGATCATGGTGCCGGTCACCTGTGACGTGTCCGAGCTCGACATCACCAAGAAGAGCGTGGACCGTATCCATGCCGAGACCCTGAAGAAGTACGGCTTGGCGACCCTCGAGTACAAGTACGGGACCATGATCGAGATCCCGCGGGCGGCGCTGCTGTCGGACCGCATGGCGAAGAGCGCCCAGTTCTTCAGCTTCGGCACCAACGATCTGACCCAGATGACGTTCGGTTTCAGCCGCGACGACATCGGCGGGTTCATGAACGACTACCTGGACAAGAAGCTGCTGGCCGCGGACCCGTTCCAGACCATCGACCAGGACGGGGTGGGCCAGCTCATCAAGATGTCGGTCGAGCGCGGCCGGGCGACGCGGCCGGACCTGAAGGTCGGCATCTGCGGCGAGCAGGGCGGCGACCCGGCGTCGGTCGAATTCTGCTACAAGACCGGTCTGAACTATGTCAGTTGCTCGCCGTACCGGGTGCCGATCGCGCGCCTGGCGGCGGCGCAGGCGTCCATCCGCGGCGCCCGCTGAAGACGGCCCACCCGGGCCCCCGGCGGGGCCTGGGACGGTCGGGTGAATGATCTTGCGGCGCCCAGCCTGGAGTTTCAGGTTGGGCGCCGCGCCTGTTTAGCGGCAGGGGGGGCGGCGCGAGGTCAGTGCAGGTCGGTGATCCAGATGTCCGTGAACTGCGCCAGGCAGCCTTCGTGGATCTCGAGTACCAGATGGGCGCCGCCGAGGGATTCCTTGAGCGGCGCGATGCCCCGGAGTTTACCGTCCACGTAGAGGTCGATCTCACGGTCTCGGACGCGCAGGTCAACGGAGAGCCATTCCATCGCTTTGCGATCCGGGATCTCAACCAGGGGGATGTCACGGCCGTCTGCTTCGGAAAGAAAGGAGCAGGAGCCGTCGCTGCTGCGTTCCCAGCGCAGCCACCAGCGATCGCCGCCCATCTGGCGCAGCGCACAGCGGATGCTTCCAGGCCCCGGCACTCGGACTTTGAAACGAGCGCGGCTGTCAGGCTTCAGAATCTGCCTGAGTTCGAGCGGGGCTTCAGGGGAGAGACCGAGCAGCGAGGGGCCCCGGGTTTCGGCGTCTGGCGCCGCCACGCGCCAGGACGAGCGGTCGCCGCTCCAGTAACCGAGGGTTGCCGCGCAGGAGGGGGGAAGCGGCTCGAAGAGGTTGCGGAGCTTCACGCCGGCCACGGCGCCGCCGAGCAGAAGTACGGTCGAGGCGCCCGCCAGGATGCCTTTCCAGAAGGCGGGCGGATAGCGTCCAAGGATGTGGCGATGCTGGATCCGCTCTTGGAGGTGGAGCCAGCTTTCCAGGTCGGCCAGCAGGTCGGCGTAGGAGGCATAGCGCTCCTGTGGGTCCCGTCCGCCCATGCGTTTGAGGATATGCAGGCACTCAGCGCTCACCTGCGCGCCTGCGGCACGCGGATCCGGGAGGTCAGCATCAAGCTTCAAGCGGACCGTTTCGATCCCGGCGTTACCGGCGAAAGGCCGTTTGCCGGTGAGCAACTGATAGAGGGTGCTGCCGAGGGCATAGATATCGGCGCGGAAGTCGACGTGGACGCGGTCGAACACCTGCTCGGGAGCCATGTAGGCCGGGCTGCCGAGGATGGTGTTCGGGCCGCTTTCTTCGGGAACCACCTCGCGGGCAATCCCGAAGTCGCAGATCATAACGCGGGCATTGGCGGCCCGGAACACGTCTTCGGCGGCGCGGGGGGGGGAGAGGTCTTCGCGGTAGATGAGAAGGTTGTCCGGCTTGATATCGCGATGGCAAATGTCCTTCTTGTGCGCGTAGGCCAAACCGCGGGCGGTATCGAGTGCGATCCGGGCGACCACGACTTCTGGCAGCCGGCCGAAGCGGATCAGCAGATCGCGGACCGAGAGTTGTCCCGGCACGAACTGCATGATGAGGAAAGTGCCCTGCTCGGTCGAGAGGATGTCGTGACACCCCACGATATTGGGGTGGCTGAGGGTGGCAAGGGTCTGGGCTTCGCGCTCGAGGCGGGCCAGATAGGTCGCATCCCGTCCGGCGTCCGTGGTCAGCATCTTGACCGCGACAAAGCGGTGCAGGCGTTCCTGCCGGGCCAGGAAAACGACGCCCATACCGCCCTGGCCAAGGATAGAGACCAGAGCGCACCCTGGGACCTTGACCTGAAGATACTCCCGGTCGACGGGAGTCCCGGGCAGCAGATGCCCCTCAGGGTCCTGGAGCAGAACGCTGGTGGCGGTCAGGTCGCTGGTGGCATCGCCAAGCATTTCACTCCTGCGTCGTTGCGGGCGCCGACGTCACGGTCTTAGCGGCCGCCGTCGCCCGGTGGCGCGGGAGGAACGGCCTTTGGCGCCGACTCCTTGGCGGCAGGGAGTTCGCCCGCCGCAGCCTCCACGGGCCGCTTGACCGCGCCATCCGGGGCGCCCCCCCCGGCCGGCGGGAGCTGGACATCGACCCCTTCCTGCGCCACGCTCCCGCCAACCACTTTCAGGTAGCCTGTGGCTTGGGTCAGGCGGGGGCCGTACTGGTCGGGCTTGTAGTAGCGCCGCTGGCGCAGTCGGATCCCGGCGTCCGAAAGCCCGTAAACAGCATAGAGGAAGAGACGCGATTGCACCTGGACCAGGACGTGAATATCGCTGGCCGCGTCGGCGTCCATCTGCGGCTGTGAACCCGATATCTGGGGGCCCAGTCGGACGGTGCCCAAAACCGCGTCGTCAGTCTCGGCACGCAAGCAGTACAACCACCCTTCCCCGTCGTGGAAGAGCAGCAGCGACGCGGCCAGGGCTTTGATGTTCGCTCCCCCGTCCACCTGGGGCAGGCCGAGGTTACGCGTGACCACGGGAACGCCTTCGCGCACATCGATGCTGACGGGTTCCGAGCGGAAGTCGCTGGGCAGACGTTGGTGACCCATCTGCGCCGTGACCACGTAGGAACCCTCGGCGCGCAGATCGAAGAAATGGTTGAGATTCAGGGCGATCTCACGGCTCTCTCCAGCGCCGAGGATGAGGTCTGCGACCGGATTCATGCCGCGGCCCGTCGGCCGCATCTCCTGGCCCTGCGTACGTTCGACGATGAAGCGCAGATAGCCCCGGTTGGCGCCCTCGTCATCGCCAAAGATCAAGGTGTTGCCACTGTAGTTGCGCAACTGCACCGTGATCGCCACGGGCTCATAGCGCAGGTAGTGCTTACGATCGGTCTTGAGGGAGACACTGACCTGCGCTTGGGCGAGGGATACCACCCAGGCTACGAGAGTGAAGAGAAGCAGACGGGGGAACCTGGAAGCGGGGCGCGGTAGCATGGTCACATCTCCTCGTCCAGGCAGACGACCGTCGTGCGGCGGTGACGCTCGCGGGCCCCCGCCAGCGCGGCCACGACCGCGGCCACGACCCGGTCGGTAGAAATGCCATCGGAACACGGCCGGTTCGCCTGCGGGCATTCACGCGAGAAGCACGGTTTCAGATCGCAAGTGGTCCTGAAGACGGCGTGAATGCCGCCGTGAGGCCCGGTGAGTTCTGGGTCCGTGGCGCCGAAAAACGCGACCGTAGGAACCGCGAGAGCGGCGGCGATGTGCATGGGTCCGCTGTCGTTGGTCAGGAGCGCATCGGAGCAGCGCAGCAGTTCCACCAGGGTGCCGAGGTCGGTCATGCCGACCAGGCTGACGGGACGGCAATGCACGCAGGCCTGGATGACCGCCTCGGCGGCCCGAGCTTCTTCCGGGGTGCCCAGAACCCAGCAGCGCAGGTCGGGCTGAGCCCGTTGGAGCTGATCGAGGGCTGCCGCGAAGAAGCGGGGGGGCCAACGCTTGCTGGGCCAGCGTGCTCCCGGCGCGACCGCCAGAACGGGAGCCTCGCCGTCGAGCTGGTACTGCCGCAGCAGTCGCCGCGCCTCCTTGACGCTGTCGTGCGGTCGCTCCAACTCGGGCATGCTGGCGGCGGCGGCAATCCCGAGGGCGGACTGGACCAGAAAGACGTTGCGATCAAGAGCGTGGTGCAAATTGGCTGGACAGGAAATGCGTTCGGTGTAGAACAGACCCGCGCCTTCGCGCGCATTCTGGAAGCCGACGCGGCGTGGCGCGCCACTGGCGAAAGCGATGAGTCCACTGCGCAAGAGGCCCTGGAAGTCGATGGCCAGGTCGAACCGGTGCTGGCGCAATTCCGCCAGGAAGGCGAAGACCTCATGCCAGCGGTGGATACGGGCCCAGCGTCCGCGCCGGAAGGGAATGACCTCATCGACGCCGGCGTAGAGCGAGACGAACCCCGTGAGGGCATCGTTGACAACCCAGACGATCTGGGCCTCGGGATCGTGCTGCCGGAGCAGATGCACCGCGGGCAGCGTATGCACAATGTCGCCGAGGCTGCTGGGTTTGACGATGAGGATGTTCACACAGGTACATCAGACGTACGGGCGGTGGACCGGCCGAACCTCGGACTCGCGCTGCGGCTGTCAGCGGCCCACGGCGAGCCGTTGCGCCAAGCGGTCGGGCAGGCCAGCCGCAAGGATCTTGCTCTGGGCCATCGGGATGTCGTACTCGACCCGGTGCAACTGCACCAAGTGGTCGTCGGGCGCGTAGGTCACGAAGGCCGCCCGCGGGTCACCGTCGCGGGGTTGACCGACGCTGCCGACATTGATGAGGTACTTGTGGTTCGACTGGACCCGGACCTCGTCGTAACGTCCGCCGGCGACCGTGCCGTACTTCTCGAAAGCGAGAGGCACATGGGTGTGGCCAAAGAAACAGATCTGCGTAAACTGGTAACCGAGACAGACCTCGGCGCTGTACTTATCGAACACATAGCCCCACATATGGGGCATGTCGAGAGTGGCGTGGACGAGGGTAATGCGAGCGCCCATGGTCTGCCGGAAGGGCAATCCGGCCATCCAGACGCGCTGTTCTTCGCTGAGCTGGTGGCGGGTCCACTCGATGGCGCGGGCGGCCTGGGGGTTGAAGCCCACCAACTCCATCTCCGAGCTGGCCTGCTCGTCGTGGTTGCCTTTGGTGATCACTTCGCAGTTGAGCAGGCGCATGATCTCCAGGCATTCGCGGGGATTGGCGTTGTAGCCGACGATATCGCCAATGCACAAATAGCCATCCACACCGAGTTCCCGGGCCTTCTCGAGGACTGCGGTCAGCGCTTCCAAGTTCGCGTGAATGTCCCCCAGAACGGCGTATTTCATCTCGTCATCCAGGTACGCTATCGGTGCCGACCGGGAAATCGGGGCAGATCCAGATAATCGCACACTGTATGCTCGCGACCGGCGCGGGTCAAACCGTAGCCTCGTGGGTGAAGGGACAATGGCTACAGTCATTGCTCAACGCCAGGCAGAAGCAACGGTAGAGTTCCATCAGTCCCTGCTGGTCGGCGGCGCCGTGGACGACGCTGCGCAAGCGGCTGGGGGGGACCAGGAAACGGTGGGCCGCCTCTTGGATGACGCGGTTGTCCTGGAGGCGCGGCATCTCGAGAAAAGCGCTGCGGGCCAGCCGTGAGAGCGGTTCATTGCCGACGCGGGCAGCCAGGGCATTGAGGAGGGGCAGGAGGACATTGGCGAGGATGTCGTCGGCTCGGGCCTTCCCGATGAGTCGAGCCGACCGGCGCAGGCGAACGGTGCAGTCCTTGACCGAGTCCCAGGGACTGGCAACGTCAAGCTGAGCCCGCAGGTCCGCGAGCAGGTCGGCGGGCGTGGGTTGCCTGGCGGCGGCCGCGAGAAGCCAGCCTTCGGGATCGAGGGCCGAGGTGCGCAGCCAGGCGATGCCGGCGGCAAGGCGCCGGTGTGGGCTGTTGAAGGGCCGGGCACTGCCGCGCTGCCAGGAGAGTCCGAGCACCACGCCACCCGCGGCCCACCAGCGGTCCCAGAGGTCGCGGACGCGCTCGTTCCATTCGGGCAGCACGGCCGCGGTGCTGGGGTCAGGGAGCAGTCCCGCGGCGCCGAAGAGGATGGCTTCGCGCGCCGGGTGGTCAGGCAGTTGGCGCAGGCGTTGCAGGGGGACCTGGCGAGCCAGGGCACGGAAGGGGACACGGTTGGCCTTGTATCCGAGCGCCTCGAAGAGGGCCTCGTAGGCGGCCTGGGCCGGGCCTACGGCCACGGCGTGACGCTGGAGCCGCAGGGTCTTGTCCTCGAAGCGTGCCAGGGCCGCGGTGCGCAGGAGGCGCTGAACGGTGGCGTCGTCGGTCATGGCCCAGCGCATGGCGCAGACGCCGGGAGAGACCTGGCGGGCATAGGGGTACACCGTTGCCTGGAGCTCCTCGAAGAGGTCACGGAGGGGCGCCTCGAGGTGGGCGCGCAGTTCAAGGCAGGGGAGCGCGGGGCTGGCATGGCGGTCTCCCGCCTGCCAGACCACGTGCAGGATGACCTCGGCATACGCGGGATTCTGTTCGTGACCGTGGCGAAACCAGTCCGCGGCGCGGCCATGGACCTCCACGGCGCCGCGACACAGCCTGCCGCCAATGCGCACGACGGCGTTGCGGAAATCGGGGCCGCCCTCGACGTTCCAGGTTCCGGGACTGATAACCTCGACCAGTTGGGCATCGACCGTACGCAGGATGGGCGTCAGGCGTTGCTCGTTCCAGAGTATCTGCAAAAACCGCTCACTGCATTGACACTCCTCGCCCGCGTCACTATTTTCACAGAGATCGGCCTGAGTGCAGGCGCCGCGGACTTTCTGGCGCAGGGGTTCGTACCAGTCCCTGACGCGGCACAGCAGGGCATCCACGGAGAGGTTGGCGGTGCTCATGTCGCAGCCCTCGTGAGTTCTCGGTTGCACTACTTTAAGTAAGCATAAAAGATTAAGAATGTCAAGGGGCGTAACAAGGTTTTTCCTGGTGGTGGCGGCGTGGTGCAGTGGCCCTGGGGTTGGGTTTGGCCGCGAGGCGTCGGCGCTGCGGCGCACGCCGGTGGTGGAGGCGGTAGAGGCGGCGATGCCGAGTGTGGTGAACATCAGTACGCAGACGGTGATCCGGGTAGCGGATCCCTTCGCGGTGGAGTTTGAGCGCTTCTTTGCGTTGCAGTTCGACCGGCTGGCGGAGTCGACCTCGGTGGGGAGCGGCATCATTGTGGATAGTCATGGTTTGATCTTGACGAACTACCACGTGGTGCAGCGTGCCTCCAACGTGATGGTGCGTCTGCTGGACGGGGACCAGTTCCCGGCGGCGCCGATCGCCTACGACGTGGACAGCGACCTGTGCCTGCTGCAGCTCACGGGGGATCTTTCGGGCGAGAGTCTGGTGGCGATCGCCTTCGCTCTGCCTGACGACCTGCTGCTGGGCGAGACGGTGGTGACGGTGGGCAATCCCTTCGGCCTGGAGAACAGCGTCTCGACCGGCGTGTTGAGCGCCCGCAACCGTAGTTACCGGGATGGCGAGGTGGCCTTCAATGACATCCTGCAGACGGATGCGGCCATCAACCCGGGCAACAGCGGCGGGCCGCTGGTCAACCTGGACGGGGAGTTGATCGGGATGAACGTGGCCATCCGCAGGGACGCCGAAGGGATCGGTTTCGCCATTCCGTTGCACCGGATCGAGACGGTGCTGGCGTCCTGGCTGGCGCCGCCGCGGTTCTCGAGCGGGTACTGCGGTTTCAGCTTTGAGACCGCCATGACGGCGGCGGGCCCGACCGTGCGGGTGACGCAGGTGTGGGATGACAGCCCGGCGGCGCGGGCCGGCCTGCAGGTGGGGGACGTCATTGTGGCGGTCAACGGTGAGCGGACAGCGCGGGCGCTGGACGTGGGTCGGCGCCTGTGGCGGCTGACCACCGGCGCGGTGGCACGCCTTGAACGGGCCGATGGCCGGACGCTGCATGTGCCCGTGGAGGAGATGTCCGCCGCAGTGCTCGTACGACAGCGGCTGGGGATTCGGGTTCAGCCGCTGAATCCGGGATTAAGACGCGCCTTGGGCCTGCCTGAGAACATGCAGGGGCTGGCGATCACCGAGGTCTTTCCGGACAGCGAGTTCGCCAAGCGCAAGGTACGCTGGGGAGACATGGTGCGCCGGGGAGACATCCTGGCGCAGGCGGCCGGCCTGGAGACGGTCTCGATTGACGCCTTGGGGCGCGCGCTGGCCAAGACGCGGAGCGGCTCGCGCCTCCCGCTGGTCCTGATTGCCGTGGATACGATCCGCAACCAGGTACGGAGTTCGTACATTCGGATCGACGTGACCCTGAACTAGTCCCGCTGGCCGGGAGTGAGCCCGATGAAGACGCGCACCGCGCTGATGTCATGTGTGATGGTCGGTCTGGGACTGGTGGGTGTCGTTTGGCTGGGGCCGGTCTACCGGGAAACCCGTGCCACCCGAGAGTCCATCGGGCGCCTGCGGACCAGCCTCGAACGGCAGGCGCAAGAGATCGAGCGCCTGAATCGTGAACTGCGCGAACTGCGCACGGACTACCGGGCCATCGAACGCGTGGCGCGGGAGAAATTTGGGATGTGCCGTCCAGGGGAAGAGGTCTATCACTTCGAGGAACCGTCGGCCGCGGGGAAGGATGCCGGGAAACCTGGCGAGGCGGCGGGCGGAGCAGGCAAGGCGCCCTGAGCTGACGGGCGGGATCGGGGCTTGGCGCGGAGGCTGGCATGGCGATGCCGAAACAACTTGTTCTACCTCTCGACGAGGCAACGGTGCGGCAGGTGGCCGTCGGCGAGCGGGTGGTGCTGACGGGGACGATGTATACGGCCCGGGACGCGGTGCATCACTACCTGGCGGGAGGCGGTGCCAGCCCGTGCGACCTCCGCAACGCGGTGATCTACCACTGCGGACCGGTCGTCGTGCGCCAGGGCTCCGACTGGCGGGTGATCGCCGCGGGGCCGACGACCTCCAGCCGGGAGGAACCGTACATGGCCGCGCTGATCTCGCGCTACAGCATCCGGGCCGTGATCGGCAAGGGCGGCATGGGAGAAGCGACCCGCCAAGCCTGCCGCGAGGTGGGTTGCCTGTACCTGCACGCCGTGGGGGGCGCGGCCCAGGTGCTGGCCGACACGATCCGGGAAGTGCGCGGGGTGCATCTGCTGGAGCGCTTTGGCGCGCCCGAGGCGATGTGGGAACTACGGGTGGAGGAGTTCCCGGCGGTGGTGACCATGGATGCCCGCGGCGAGAGCCTGCACCACGACGTGCTGGCGCGCTCGCGCGCCGCGTTTGCCGCGCTGCTGGGGTCGCCGTCGGCGTGAGTGCCGACGGCCAGCGGCGCTGAGCTGAGGCTTCCGGCCTGATCGTCTCACCGAGCCCCGGCGTGACCAGGATTCGGCGCCTCACGGCGTGGCGCCTGGCCCCTCTGGCGGCGAGCCTACGACGCCCTGGATCACGCCCGCGGTGATGGCGTAGATCAGGATCGAGCGGCCGGCGTAGTCCAGCGGTTCGCAGCGGTCGCGCAGATAGCGCACCAGCGGCGCCTCCTGGGCCATGAACAGATTCGTGGCACTGATGGCAATGAAGGGGGGCGGCGGCAGCGTGCCCCAAGGCTGCACCTGGACGCCGTAGGCGGCGGGAGGCGCGCTGCCGTAGTAGAGCACGAACATGGCCGGATCGTGGTGCCGACGCTGCCAGGCGGCCAAGGCCGGTAAATCCTGGCCCCAGTCCAGGTTCGACTCGACCAGGATGCGCCAGCCGCGCTTGGGGCCGCCGGCCCACTCGTTGTAGTAGCTCAGGAAGTCGGGGTAAATGAGCAGGCAGGAAAGCGCGTACCAGGCCGCCGCGACCAGGCCTAGCCGACGCCCCGCGGTCGGCACCGAGCGCAGGGTCGGCCAGAGCCGCAGGGCCGCAGCGATGGCGACCCCGGCGGACAGCAGGAAGAACGGCCATAGCGGCAGGATGTAGCGCAGGCCGAGTTGCCGGTAAGCGACCAGGCTGAAGATGAGCAGAAAGACCACCGGAATGACCGCGAAGAAGGCCAGTTCCGCCGCCCCGGCCCGGCCCCGGCGCACGCACAACGCCAGCCCCGTAAACACCAGCGCGAGGAAGGGAATCGGCGTCTTCGTGGCCAACGCCACGAGGTAGTAGAACCACCAGCGCCCGCCCTGCGGATAGAGTTTTCCCAGGAAGATGTTCGGGAAGCCGGGCTGGTTGTTGAACGCCACAATGTCGAAACCCCGGACGTAGGCCTCCGGCACGGGCAGCGGTAGGCGCGACAGCCCGGGTAACGCCTGCAGCCGCTGTACCAGTGGGCTGTGGTAACGCGCCCCCGCCAGCACCGTCGGCGTGCCGCGACCGCCGTAGGCCGCATTCAGCAGCGTCAGAGCCACGACCCCGGCCACGACGAACCCCGGCAGCAGCCGCCGCCAAGGCTGCCGCGGCCCGAGGGCCAAGACGAGCGCTGTCTGCAGGACGATGCACGGCAGCAACAAAACCGCCGTGAACTTGGTCAGCAGCGCCCCGCCGAGAGCCAGGCCCAGCAGCACCGCCCAGCGCCAGCGCGCCGTGGCCAGCAGCTGGTACAGGCATACGGCCGTCAAGAAAACGAAGAATGCGCAGCCCAGATCGGGCGTCAGGAGCTGGGCGTGGGCCAGCACATTGGGGCAGAGCGCGTAGAGCCACAGCACCCCGACCGCCACAGCCGCGCTCCAGCGCGCCCGACACACAGCGTAGAGCGCCAGCCCCAGGCAGGCCGCCAAGGCTACCGACAGCAGCCGACAGCAGAACAGCATGCGACGATGCGCGGGGTCCGAAAACAGCACCTGGTTGGCAAACTCGAACTCGTCGCCCATGCTGTAGGAGTAGCGTAACCCCGCGTCGATGTCCACGGCGGTCCGGTAGTGCTCGGCAGCCAGGGTCGGCAAGGCAAACAGCGCCTTGAGCAGCGGCGGGTTCTCTGCATTCAAGGCCGGGTCGAAGGTGCGCAGGAAACGAGCGCCGGAGACCAGCAGGATAGGCTCATCATAGGTGGCTGACTTGCGAGCCATGCTGGTGCAGGCCAGGACGGCGAACACCGCCAGCGCCAGCCAGGGCCTGACCAGCCAAGCGGCCAGCCGCGGCGGCAGCAGCCGACGACCAACCGCCGCCGGGCCTGCCCCCGACGGCGCTACCCCTCCCGCGCTCTGGCTCGACACGGTGTTCACCACTCCGTTGCGCCGTGTGCAGCAATAGAGGCTTCAGCCGGTTTCGCGGCCCTCAGCGAGGCCGACTGGAGGCTCGACGTTTCTCGCTGTGGTCTCGAGGTCCTCAGTTGTTGAGGCTGTGAATGGGGGCCGGAATGCGCCCACCGAAACGGATGAAACGCGCCGACTTGCCGACGTTCGGCACAGACAGAATGGTGCTCGAGCCGAACAGGCCGCCGAAGACGACTC
>CAILKC010000570.1 GCA_903834675.1 uncultured Victivallales bacterium
CTTACCACATTTGACCCAGGGTAGCGGCACCATGGCCGCAACCCTGGGCTCTGGGCCACAGCCCCGTTGGGGCAGGGAAATGCACCTGAGTTGTAACCTGAGTAGTTGCCCGGCCGGATCGGAATGGGAACCGCGTCGGCACGTCTCATTCCGGTATGTCCGGCCTCCCAGCCGGGGGCCCGGCTGAACCCTGAACCCTGCGTCAGCGCCACTCGTGCTTCGGGTACTTGCGCGCCAGTTCCTTCCGGGCCCGCGGATACCCCTCCCGCCAGAAGCCTTCGAGGTCGTCGGTGATCTGCACCGTGCGCAGGTTTGGGGCCAGGATCTCGATCAGCAACGGCACCCGCCCCCCGGCAACACGCGGCGTCTGGCGCAGGTCGTAGAGGTCCTGAATCCGCGCCCGGCCCTTGGGCGGTCGCCCGCTCTGGTACTCGATGCGCATCCGGCGTCCGCCCGGCAACTGCACCACCCCCGGCGCCATCTGCTCAACGAAGCGGATGTCGTCCCACGAGAGCGCGTTGCGGACAACGTCGTGGCAGGGCTTGTCTTTGACCTCGCGGTAGCGACTGGCTCCGGCGCAGAGGTCGCGATAGATCAGGGCCCGGTCGGTGTCGTCGTAGGTGATCAGCTTGCGCTCGGGGAAGGTCGCCGCGGTCCAGCGCACGCGCTCGATCCACTCGTCGACCTCGCGGGTCCAGCCATGCAGCGGCAGAGTGCCGGTGCCGATCTGCGCCGCCAGCAGTTCGGCGGCCTTATCCGGGTCGACCTCCGTGATCTCCTTATCCTCCAGCGTGACGCCCAGGCAGGTGGTGCGCCGACGGCGGAGGACCTGGTGCCGACGGTCGTCCCAATAGGTCGTATCCTCGCTCTGCCAGGCCTCGGGGAACAAGTCCAGCAGCCATTCCTCGCGGACTTCCGTGACCAGGCTGAGCAGCGACTTGAGCGGCCGACCGCGCCCCCCGACCTCGCGGATTTCCGCCGCTACCAGCAGGTGCGCTTCGCGGGCACAGCTCTCTCGCGCCAACTCTGCCGAACGGCACTGGCGGAGTTCGCAGAGCAGTGTACCGGCATCCCGGCGGCGAGCGAAGCGGTCCGGGAAGGCCGCCAGGACGCTACGCCCGAAGGCCTCTGCCCGGTCCTTGGCCGGGGCGCAACTCCAGCCCAGTCGTTGCGCCGCCGCCAGCAGGATCCTTGATGCGGCCCAGGCCTGTCGCGCCGGTCCTCCCAAGACGCCCCGCGCCTCGCAGAAGTCCGGGCGAAAACCTGCCGCGTGGGCCTCGCGCAGCAGGTCCACCACGGCCAGCAGATCGGACTGCAGGCCATCCCGCAGCGCTAGGGTCACCCCGGGCCTGACCACCGGGCGTTCGCCCAGGACCGCGGCAGCCAGGGCCGCCTCCTCCAGGCAGCCCTCATGCGCAGCGGCGCACAGCAACCGCCCCAAGCGCGGATGTGCCGGCAGTCGGGAGACATCCTTCCCCAATGTAGTCAGAGCGAATCCGTCTGTCTGCAGCAAGCCGAGATCGCGCAGTTCGCCGACCGCGAGAGCCAGCGACTCGACCGTCGGCGCCTCAAACCAGTCGAACTGCGCCGGGTCACCCGCCTCCAGGGCCCCGAGCAGCAGGACGGCTTCAGACAGGTCTACCCGCTGCACTTCCGCCGGGGTCCGCGACGGCTTGCGCTGCTGCTCGCCCGCGGTCCACAGACGGTGGCAGGTCCCCGGGGCTTCGCGCCCGGCTCGCCCGGCGCGCTGGTCGGCGGCCGCGCGGCTGATGGGCGTCAGTTCCAAAAGGTTCACCCCTCGACCGGCATCGTAGCGACTCAGGCGAGCCAGGCCGGAATCGATGACATGGCGGACGCCGGGCACGGTCAGCGAGGTTTCGGCGATGTTGGTGGCCAGGATCACGCGGCGCAGGCTGCCAGGCTGCATGACCCGATGCTGCATCTCGGGCGGCAGATCGCCATACAAGGGCAGGATCTCAACCTGGCCCAGCAGCCGGTGGCAGGACTCCATGGCGCGCCGGATCTCGTGCACCCCCGGCAGAAACACCAGCAGATCGCCCGCCAGGCCCTGCCCGATGATACCTGCCGCGGCGCGGGCGGCGTCATTCCAGACCTCCTGGCTGAGCGGTCGGTCGGCGTAGCGAATATCGATAGGATACAACCGACCCTCGGCGTGCAGGTGCGGGCAGTCGTCCAGGAAACGGCAGACGCTCTCGGCGTCCAGGGTGGCCGACATGACCACCAGCCGCAGTTCCGGCCGGCTGGCCTGCAAGCGCCGCAACAGCCCCAGACTCACATCCGCGGTCAGGCTGCGCTCATGGAACTCGTCGAACACCACCGCGCCGACGCCGTCCAACAGCGGCGAGTCAAGCAGCCGCCGCGGCAGCAGGCCTTCGGTAATGAACCACAGCCGCGTGGCCGGCCCGCCGCAGTGCTCAA
>CAILKC010000571.1 GCA_903834675.1 uncultured Victivallales bacterium
CTTACCACATTTGACCCAGGGTAGCGGCACCATGGCCGCAACCCTGGGCTCTGGGCCACAGCCCCGTTGGGGCAGGGAAATGCACCTGAGTTGTAACCTGAGTAGTTGCCCGGCCGGATCGGAATGGGAACCGCGTCGGCAAGTCTCATTCCGGTATGTCCGGCCTCCCAGCCGGGGGCCCGGCTGAACCCTGGGACCTGAGGTGTCACCACCTACGGAGCTGACATGCGCCCCAGCCGCCGCCAGGAAGCGGCCTGTAGGGGTACATTCTGGTATACTGCCGAAGTGGGGATAAGGTGGATGCCACCGTCGGCCCGGGGCAAAGGCCGGGTTGACAGCGGGCCCCGCCTGAGCCTCAAGAACGAGGCGACAGACGGTTGGCCCCGACGAGGTGGGACGGCTTTTCGAGATGCCGCGTAAACAGACCCCCAAGCGCCGCGTGTCCGACCGTGAATTCGCTGAGGAGTAGACCATGACTGCTCGTGAAGTGTGTCGAGACGAACGGACCGCCGCCGCCTACGCTGTCACCGCCCGCCGCCTGGCAAACTGCGCTCGCACCCACTGCCGGGGCGCTGCCGTCAGCATCATCGAGCACCGCAATGGGACCGGTACGGAACGGTACGACGCCGGCCACGCGCCCGGCGAGGCCTGGGTGAATCGGAGTGTCTGAGGCCGAGCTCATGTGGGGGCGCCAAACCGGCGGCCCCGCCGCGGCGGGCTCCACTACGTACGCGGCGCGCCCCAGTCCTGACGTCTCATTCCGGTAGGTCCGGCCACCGCCGGAGGCACCGCTTTCTCCTGGCTCGCTACCGGGTCGACCTGAGCGTGGGCCGCACTTTTCTGAGGCTGGCCGGGAAACCCACGAGGCTAGTGCGGGTCAACAGTGAGGTAGTGGGTCTGCATCGGGCTACCGGACTGCCGGTGCGCGCTGGCAGACGAGTGCGCCAAACGACCAAGGAATCGGCGGAGGTGTCCCGTGAGTCGAAGCCTGTTCAACGGCATGGCGTGGTGCACCGGAATCCTTGCCTTCGTAGCACTGGCGGCGGCAGCCGAACCCGAGGGCTGGAGCACAGACTTCGAGCAGGCGAAGAAGATCGCGGCGGAGAAGAAACTGCCCATCCTCATGGATTTTTCGGGGTCCGACTGGTGCACCTGGTGCCAGCGCCTTGACGCCGAGGTCTTTGCGCAGAAGGCCTTCAAGGATTACGCCAAGGAGAGCCTGGTTCTCTTCATCGCCGATTTTCCCATGCGCGCCAAGCAGGCCGACGAGTTGCGTAAGCAGAATCTCAAACTGCAGTCGAACTACCGCGTGGCTGGCTATCCCACGGTTGTCCTGGTGAACGCCCAAGGCGAGGAAACCGCCCGCTCGGGGTACCGTAAAGGCGGCGCTGAAGCCTATGTGGTACACCTGAAAGAACTGCTGGCGGCCAAGAAAGAAGCCGAGCCCGCGACGGTCGCGCACTAGAGGAGTGGGGGACGTGTGTGGGTAGGGGAGTAGCGGAGTGGGGGAGTTGCTTGGGAGTGGGGGAGGAGTGGAGTGGGGGA
>CAILKC010000572.1 GCA_903834675.1 uncultured Victivallales bacterium
CAGGGCAACGCCCTGGGTACCCGTCCACAGCGAAGATTGAGCCCTGAAGGGGCGGACCATGCGACCTCGGTGGGAAGGTAGGGTAGATGGCTCGCCCCTACAGGGCTCAAACCCATAACCATTCTATTCCCAGGGCGTTGCCCTGGGCTGGGATGGCAACGCGCCTTCAGCGCTTCAGACGGACTCTCTTATTGCACAGGTCGAAAAAATGCCCGCGCCGCCGTCCACAAACCACTTTACCTGGTTCATCCAGGCACGACTCCGATACCGATTGCGACCCCGCCCCCGATTTTTTCACAGCTTCTGAGGCATGGTAGATGAAGAGGCAGCCAGGATGAACTCAAGCTGGTCAGGAGAGGCTCTGCGCGTCGACTGGCAGGAGTTGAACGGGGCCTGCCACGTCTGCGGCGTCTCCATCGAGGATACGGTCATCAGTCGGCACGCCTGGCAGGTCACCCAGCGTTACCTGGTGGCGGGCGAACCGGCGTGGCAGGCCGTCTCGTGGAAGCTGCATGCGGCAACCAAGCAGCAGCTCGTTTTTGCCGCGCCGCTTGCCTCGGTGCAGGGGGTGGCCGTCGAGTTACGGTTGCGCTTCGGCCACGCAGCGCGCCAGGCTGCGGGCCTGTCATTCCGGGGGTTGTCTGTCGAGTTGAGCACGAGCGCTGACGTGCCCTTGCCGGGCGAGGTGCGCCTCGTCCTTCCCCTCGAGTTGAGCGGCTGGCTCGGTTGTGTGCAGGACCTTTACACGGCCAGCAAAGCCGACCTGATCGGCCCCGCTTGGAAGGGGTTTCACCACGGCAATTGGCAGGGGCAGCGCTCCCCGTTGGAGTTTGCTGCGAGCGCTGCGGCCGTCTTTTGGGGCCGTCTGGGGAGCGTCAGTCAGTCCTTCGCTTCGGCGGCCAGATTCGACCCGGAACGCGGCCCCCTGTTCACCTACACGTTTGGATTTTCGAGCGTCTGCCGTTGGGAAAGCCCCGACCTGGCCCTCCTGCTTGCCGCTCGCGGCGGCGCGGCTGACCCACGCGATCTCTGGGCCCACCTGTTCGTCGACGAGAGCGAGCGTTTCCGCCGGGACGCCGGGGTCGTCAGAGAGGAGGTTCTGCCCATGGCGAACATCCCCATCGACGGCGGTACGCCCGGCTGTGCGCCGCGGGAGACGCTGCGGATACAGGGGACGTTCGATGAGTATGGCCCGGCCGCTTTGGCGCACTGCCAGCAACTGAACTGCCGCCGACTGCTGGTCGGCAGTCCATGGATCAGCCAGCGCACCGAAGGCCTATCCTTCAAGGCGCTGCCGTCGATCACCTACGACTCGCGTTGCGGCACCCTGGATGTCGAGGTCTCGCCACGCTACGGCGGTCGCGCGGCCTTCCGGCGCTTCTGCGACCAGGCTCACGCGGCGGGCGTAGAGGTCTACTGCTGGTACCCGGCCTTTCATCTCTCGAACTTCTCGGCCTACCTCACCCAACACCCCGACTGGGTACTGCGCAAGGCCGACGGGTCGGCCTTCACCCACGTGTACTTCCACATCTCCGCCATCTCGGCCCGTCTCGAGGTCCAGGAGCATTTCCTGCGGCGTCTGGCTGAGCTGCGGGAAGAATGCAGGTTCGACGGTCTCTGGCTCGACTCCTTCAACGGCATGCCCTTCATGTCCATGGACTTCTACCGCCGACAGGGGGTGGATCAGACGAGCGAAGCCATTGACATGATTCGGCGACTGCAGGAGCTGGGGATCCACGTGATCAACGAGGGGTTCTCGCCCTTCGGAGCGCGTGGGGACGGGGAGACTTCCTTCTTCATCGGCCAGGAGGACATGGCCGTGGAGACCAGCTTGTTCACGTATTTCTCGAGCAACCCGCGGGTTCTTGACGGGGATACCTATTTCCGCTTTCTGGCGCACAAAGCGCCGCTCACGCTGGCCGCCGAGCACGTGCCTGCGCACCGCCGTGCCGAACTGGCACGCCTGAACGGCGCGTTCACCCAGGTAGTGGCGCTGATGCAGTACCGCCAGCACCTGGCGGCTGATCAGGGCGTGGTCTGGTTGAGCGCGGGCGTCGTGCGGGTCGTCTTTGCCTACCGCCACGGCGCTCTTCGTCTTTCCCATGCTGCGGGGGTTCAGGATCTCATCGCCGACCGGGTTGCGTCCCGGGAGGGCGATGCGACGGTTCTGGAGGCTGGCCACATCTACCGGGTCGATCTTGCCGACGCCGGCGGCGACCGCGGCAACGTGACCTCCCGCCGGAGCGGTTTGGCAACCTTAGGCACGTGTCGACGGTAAGTCATTGGGGAGCGCTTATGAGAGCTTGCGAAGTCCGGGTCGTGGCGGCGGTATTGGCGCTGTGTACCACCGCTACCGTTCTGGGACAGGAGGGGGGAAGCGCCGGGCTCGGCACGCTGGTTCTGGGCGATTGTCGGCTGGACCTCCGTACAGACGGTGGCTTCAGCCTGCGTCGGGGCGAGCGGGTGTTGATTCGCAATGCCCGACTGACGGTGGCAGGCGAGAACTGGCGCGGCAGCGCGGATCAGAGTTCCATGAAAGCTGCCGAGGGTTTTCCGCGACGCGAGGGCGCGGCCTACGTCTGCCGGGGTACGGTGGTCGAACCCGTGGCCCGGGTGACCTGGGCGATCGAGCAGCGCCTCGAACCGGTGGCCGGCGGCGGCGTACGGCTGGTCTACAGCGCCACGCCGGAGCGCGACTGCGCGGTCTCGGAGGTGTGCGTGTTCCTCGATCTGCCGGTCGCGGAATGGTCAGGCAAGCCGATTCTGCTCTGGCCATCGGCGGAGGGTGTCTTCCCGGCGCAGGCGCCGGCGGCCCGGCATTTCCTCAACGGCGCAGCTCGCCGGGTCGCCTTGGGTGCTGTCGGCCCGGAGCGGCTCGGTCTTGCCTTCGACAGCCCGACGCTCTGCACCGTCCAGGATGCCCGCGAGTTCGGCTCGGACTATTACCAGCTCTACCCCCGGCTCTTTCTCGGCCGCGACGTCCGTGCCAACACAACCTACCGGCTTGGGATCACCCTCCTGCCGGGCGACAACACGCCCCTCGCCCTGCCGCTCCTCACCCTCGAGAGCCGCGGCGAGCCAGGCCTCTCAGGGGTCACGGCGGAGCCCGCTTCCGTGCCGCAGTACAGTCGCTACGAAATCTCCTTCCAGGCATCCGGCGCCTGGAGCAACCCGTACGATCCGGCCCAGGTGGCCATAGACGCCGTATTCCACACCCCGGACCAGCGTGAGTTGGTCATGCCGGCCTTCTTCTTTCAGGACTATGATCGCGCGGATCTCTCTGGAGCTGAGATTCTCGTACCTAAGGGGAACGCAGGCTGGAAGGTACGCTTTGCTCCGACCACGCCGGGGCTCTACCGCTGGTCACTGCGCCTGACCAATCGGGGCCGCACCGTGACTTCGCCCGAAGGCAGCTTCACCTGCGTCGCGGCGCCAGAACAACATGGTTACCTGCGCGTGTCGCCGACCAACCCGTACTACCTGGAGTTTGACGACGGCACTCCGTTCTTCGGTATTGGCATGAACATCGCCACCCTGGACGGCGGCATGCTGGCTTCGGCGGAGCGCTGGTACACGCATTTTGCCGAGGCTGGGGGCAACTTGGTGCGCTCCTGGTGGTGCGCCTCCGGCACCGACCTCGAGAGCGCGGTCTCCAACCGGCCGGATCAAGGCCTCGGCCGCTACCATCAGGACGACGCCTGGCGCCTGGATTATCTCGTCACCCTGTCCGAGCGTCTCGGCATTCGCCTGATGTGCTGCCTCGAGACCCAGCAAGCTCTGCGCCGTTACGCCTGGTGGGGCCGCTTCTCCTACAACCGCGCCAACGGCGGCCCGCTGCAAGCCCCGGCGGAGTTCTTCACGGACGCGACCGCCCGGCAGCTTTTCCGCGACCGTCTGCGCTACATCGTGGCCCGCTGGGGCTACTCGACGGCGGTGTACGCCTGGCAGTTCTGGAACGAGGTCAGCGCCTGCGACGACTTTCAGCCGCAACCCGTGGCCGATTGGCACCGCGAGATGGCGGTCTACCTACGCGGGATTGACCCGGCCCGCCATCTCATCCACAGCAACTTCGGCAATCTGGACGGCTACCGGGAGGTGGACGGTCTGCCCGAGATGGAGGTCATCTCCACCAACATCTACTCGCGGCGCGACATGGCTCAGACTGGCCTGTGGGGCACTCGCTATATGACGGCACGCTACCGTAAGCCATTCCTGCTCACGGAGTACGGCGTTGGTCACCACGGTGGCTGGATAGCTGAGGACCCCACCGGCATCATCGTCCATAACGGCCTCTGGGGGCCGTTGCTGAGTGGCAGCGCCGGCACTGGCATGCCCTGGGGCTGGGGCGGCTGGATCGACACCCAGAATATGTACCACTACTGGAAGCCCGTGGCCGAGATCGTGGCCGGCGTCCCGTTCTCCAAGCAGAGCTGGCGACCGCTGCAGGTGGAACGCTTCCGATACCGCGAGAACGGCCGCCTGCCGTACTATGCTGACGTGTTTGTCGAGGGCTGGCCGCGTAACTACAGCTTCACTCTCTGTCCGCCGGTACGGCCCGCGGTGTTCGAGGTCACCGCTGAAGGTGAACTGCCGGCGGAGGAGAGTCTTACGGCGGTGCTCCGGGGTGGTGAGCGCCAGACCCTGGCAGCGACCTTCCCGGTGGACGGCACGTTTGTGGTACACGTGCCCGAGATCTCGGAGTCGGGGGAGCCGGTGCTGCGCGTCGAGGTGGATGGGACCCAGGCGCTATCCCAGCCGCTGCCGCGGGGTGACGGCAAGCCGTGGGAGTACTGGGCCTCGTTCCCGGTTCCGGTCGCCGCGGGTGCCCGCCAGATCACCGTGGCCAACGCTGGCAGCGGGGCCCTGTGGACGGCCTATGAGATGCGGAACTACCGCCGCCGGGAGGGGCCCGACCTGGATGTCGAGGGCATGCTTTGCGACACCCACATCCTGCTTTGGCTGCGGAATCCGCAGTTCATCTGGCTCTGCCAGCGCGAAGGGCGCACGCTCACGGCCCAGCCTGAGGGCCTGCTCACGCTCAGCGGGATCGCCGCTGGCGTCTATGCCATCACCTGGATCGAAACCACGACGGGCGAGCACCTGGACGGAACCTCAACTGTGTCCGCCGTCGACGGTCACCTGACGCTGCCGACGCCGCCAGTGACCCGCAGCGCCGTGGCCAAACTCGTGCGTAACCCGCCTCGGCCGTAGTCTTCTCGCCCCGTTTTCGCGAAACCTGTGATTAGCTACAGATACAAGAGAATGTACCCCCGTTGAGCTTGCTATCTGCAGCTTGTACCCTCATATTCCGTGGATGGTTTGGCAAGTTTGGGCAAGGTGAACGGGGGTGCAGGATGACAACCGAAGCGAAGCGGGGAAGGCCGGTCAAGGGCAGAGTGTTCAAGCGCGGGCGCGCCTACTACCTGCGCTTCCGTGTGGCGGGGAAGGAGCGCACACTACGGCTGGTGAACCCCGCGACGCAGACGAACGTCACGGAGGAGCGGATGGCCTGGCGGGTGGCGGAGACTATCCTCGCGCCGTACAAGGCACGGGAGATGGTCACCCTCCGCCAGAAAGCTGCGGAGGCCCTGCGAACGGCCGAGGACGGTGTGGTCGAAGCGGAGCGCATGGCGGCGAAGGCGCTCCGGCGCAAGGTACTCCTCAGTGACCTGCTGGAGCGTTTCCCGCCGCAGACCACGGAGCCCAGTCGGGCCGGCGCCCGGGTGCGGCCGCTGAGTGATGCGACGCGGCGCGCTCACGGGTCAGCCTGGAAGGTGTTCAACACCTTCATGGCGACGCAGTATCCCCTGGTGAAGTTCGCTGAGGACGTGACGCCAGACCATGCCAGGGCCTTCACCGACTACGTTCTCAACACTCGGGGGCACGCTCGCGCCAGTTTGAACAACATGCTGGGCAAGCTGGCGCTGACCTTCCGGCGGGCAAAGGTCGCAGATCCGTTCGCCGAGGTGCCCAGGTACGCCACTGCCAACGAGCACGAGAGCCGCGTGCCGCTGAGTGTTGAAGAGCTGCGGCGTGTGTGCGGGAGCGCGGCAGGCGAACTGCGGACGCTGTTGGCCGTCGGGGTGTTCACCGGGCTGCGGCTGGGCGACTGCTGTACCCTGACGTGGAGCGACCATATCCGGCTTGAGGACAACCGCCTGATCCGGCGCACGGCCAAGCGCGGAAACACGGTTGCATTCCCGCTACACCCGGCACTGCGGGCCATCCTGGAGGAGATCCCCACTGCAGCCCGCCATGGCTACGTTATGCCCGACCTGGCCGCCAAGTACTCCAAGGGTGCCAGCGACGTGTCAGGACTGGTGACCAAGCATTTCCGTACTTGCGGTCTTGAGACGGTGAGGCCGGCCGGGAGCGCACTGGCGCCGCGCTGCCGGGGAGTCAGCGTCCGCGGATTTCACGCGCTGCGGCACACGTTTATCACCTTGTGCGCCCAGGCCGGCGTGCCACAGGGCGCCATCGCCGAGTGGATAGGCCATACCGAGGCCGTGTCGCGCCTGTATGCCCACTGGGGGGACCGCGATACGGATGAGCGCATCCTGCGGGCACTGCCGACGCTGAGCACAGCTAAGGCGCTGCCTGCAGGCGGCGAGCCGGAACGCGACGAACTGGCTGCGCTGGTAAGGTCAGCCGACATCGAGACGGTCCGAGACGTACTGTCCCGGCTGAAGGGGGGCAGACGGTGAACGACTTCCGCTACATGACCGACGAGAACTGGGATTACCTTCTGGAGCACGTGAACGAGATCCGGGGCAGGAGGACGAAGGAGGCTCTCAAGGAAGGGAGCTCCATAGCCTACCGCTGGCAGATCGACGACCAGCTCTGCAGATACGGCTCCGCTACGCGCCGCCGGTCCAAGCTCGCCACGCCTGGTCCACGCCGCAGGAAGCTCGAACGCCTGCGTCAGGACTTGGCTGAGGTGTTGCAGGACCCGGTTGCCCTCGCAGACCTGAACGAAGCCGCATTTCTGCTGAGTGTATGGGAAGGGCACCCGCCACCACGCGGGCCAGTGTCGCCCACCATGCGCTGCATGGTCTGCCGCAGCGACGACGCCACCGTGTCGCCGCAGTTGTGGATTGACCAGTCGAACCCCCTCGGAGCAGACCAGCGCCCGGTCGCTTGGGGACACGCGATGGCCCGCTGCCTTCAGGACGCGCTCGAATGGCTGGTCGCCAAGGAGGTACCCCGTAATCCCGAGCCCGACGCAGCCATAGCCCATCTGCTCACGTGGATGGCGGTCATCTACAAGACCATGAGCATGAGGGATGCGGCAGCCACGTCGGATGGCCCGTTCTCCGAGTTCCTCTCGCGGATCGCACGCGCCTGCCCGGACCTCAATCTCCTGGGCCATCTGACGCCATACCGGCTGAAGAAGACCGTCGCGGAATGGAAGAAGAGCACAGCGCGGAGTAAGCGGAAACCACGGCCTGCGGCGCGTCAGCCGTGATGCGTGCCTGATATGGCGGTTAGTGCCCCCTTTTTGCGCGACTTGTGAACCATATTTCAGGTCGCGCATGTGCCTTACTGTGAATCGGTAACAGGCAAGATAGTGCCTGCAGTCCCAGTCACAGGAAGGCATAGTAGTATGAAGCTGCGGTCGATCCCTCCGAACACCCTCGCTGCCGTTGCGGCCCTGATTGGGCCGTACGCGCCGGACGCCTCGCCGTCCGCCATCATAGAGGCCCTGAAGGCGCACGGCGCCGACACCTCCGCCGACCCTACCGCCCGCAAGTGGCTCTCTTTCAGGGAGGCGGGCAAGGTGGTGGGCAAGAGCGAATGGTCCATGCGCCGGATGGCCATCGCGGGCTCGATTTCCGCCCGCAAGATAGGCGGAGTCTGGCGCATCCCTGTCAGCGCCCTCGATGCCCTGAGCCAGGCGGACGCCGAGTAGGGGGCCGACGATGCCGGACGTCAGAACGGAACGGTCGCCGGCCCAGGGGCACGGCGGCGATGGAGACGCGGGCACTGCCCACGATGCTGCTCTTGCCATGCATGGTGGGCGTGGTGGTGCCGGCGGGGCGTGGATCGCCCTTGCCAAGTCTGACTGGCGCCGCATCTGCGATGGAGTACCCGAGCGGGCTGGCGGGCTCCTGCTGGTGTGGACAGAACTGTTGATTCTCGCCAATGAGCAAGGCACGCTGTCGCCTGCACTCACCCGCGCAAGGCTGGCAGAACGCCTGCCCAGCAGGGGGAAGCGCTACCTGGCGTACTGCCTGGCCGATCTGCGCGAGCTTGGCCTGCTCACCTATGACGCGCCCTTGCGGGGCATGAACGGCCGGGCTGGTCCGACCGTCTACCACCTGAAGCCCGCGGCTGATCCAGTGTGCAACCCAATGCACACAGTGCACGGCGACGACCGCCCTCCCATTGCACAGCTCTCCAGAGTACAACAGGGAAACAAGAAGACCCCCCTCCCCCGGGCAACGCCGGGTGAGGCCTTCCTCCCTTTCGGTCCAGACGCATCCATGGGCCACCTGGAACGGCGGGTACCAAACGCCACCCGAAAGGCTGCCCGCGTCGACGCCAACAGCGCAACTATGCAGCGCATAGGCGCATGGTTCCGCCGGAAGCCTGCGACGCTCTGGTCACTGCAGGAGGCGGAGGCTCTGGAGTCGCTCGGAGTGATCGACGACGACGACCTGGTCGCGCTGGAGCGGTTCTACACCGCGGAGATCCCGGAGAACGGGTTCCGCCGGCGCGAAGTGATCACGCTGCTGAACAACTGGAACGGCGAAGTCGACAAGGCTCGGCGCTGGGAGTCCGAAAGCGCTCGGCAGGAGCGCAACATCGTATGAGCAGCAGGACCTATGCAGACTACGGCATCGAGGTACCGGCGCATGGCGCAGGCGAGTGCCGCACGACCTGCCCCAAGTGCTCAGCCGGCAGAACCAAGTCGGGCGAGAAGTGTCTCGCCGTGAACCTCGACAAGCGGACGTGGTTCTGCCATCACTGCGGCGAGACAGGCGGGCTACCCGCAGAAACGCACGCGGTGGATCCACACCGGCCCCGTGAACACGCAGCGAGTGTTGCCCAGGTCAAGCCCCGTCCCCTGTCCCAGGCAGCCCTGGCCTGGCTCGGGACGCGCGGCATATCGCAGGCGACTGCTGAGGCTGCTGGCGTTACCTCTGCCGACACCTACTTCCGGGACCTCGGCACGACTGAGGCGGTCGCGTTCGTGTACACCAGCAACGGCGTTGCGGTCGGCGCCAAGTACCGCTCCGTCGCCGGCAAGGCCTTCAGCCAGAACCATGGCGGCTGCAAGAGTGCGTACCTGCACGACCTGGCCGCCGGGTGTGGCCAGGTCGTCATCACCGAAGGCGAGATCGACGCGCTCAGCGTCATGGAGTGCGACGTTCAGGGCGCCGTGAGCTGTCCTGAGGGCGCCCCGCCGGTCAACGCGAGAGCCGATGGGAAGCTGGAGTTCCTTGACGTCTCAGCCGACGTGTTCAAGGGCGCCGGCCGGATCATCCTCGCCATGGACAACGACGAGCCGGGCATCCGCTGGCGTGACGCCATAGCCGAGCGCCTTGGGCCGGATCGCTGCTTCACTGTGGCCTGGCCGGCGGGATGCAAGGACGCGAACGACGTCCTGGTCAAGCATGGCCGTGATGCCCTCCTCGCAGCCCTGCGCGATGCCAGGCCCTACCCTTGCCCCGGCCTGCACGAGCCCGACGAGTACGCCGCAGCTCTGCTGGCCCGACATGCCTCGCCGGCCAGGACGGGATACCCGACCGGATGGAAGAACCTGGATGCCTATCTGCGCATAGAGCCCGGCACCATGCACATCGTGACCGGGATCCCCAGTTCCGGGAAGTCAGAATGGCTGGACGGGTTGGCGTTGAATACCGCCTCTCTGCATGGCTGGCGGTGGGCCATCTTCTCCCCCGAGAACTACCCGGTCGACCGGCACCTTGCCAAGCTCGTGGAGAAGCGCGTGGGCAGGCCATTCAGGGACATCCCTGCGAGCGAGGTGATGACCGCGTTGGCATGGGTACAGGAGCACTTCGTCTTCTTCAGCGAGGATGACCGGGGCATATCGGTTGAGCGGCTGGCCGGGCTGCTGAAGGCTGCCGTTGCCCGCTATGGCATTCGCGGGGCCATCATCGACCCGTGGAACGAGATCGAGCACAGTCGTCCGCAGTACGTCAACGAGTCGGAGTACATAGGCTCGGCCCTGACGCTGCTGCGCAACCTCGCCAGGCGTGAAGGCTTCGCGCTGTTCATTGCGGCGCACCCGACGAAGATGGAACGCCAGGTCAGTGGCGACTACGGCGTCCCCACTCCCTACGACATCTCCGGCTCAGCCAACTGGCGCAACAAGGCCGACGTGTGCATCGCTGTGTGGCGGCCTTTGGCGAAGCCCGAACCGTGGGCGGATATCCACATTCAGAAGGTCCGTTTCCGGGACGTGGGGCAGCTCGGCAAGTGCCGCCTGTACTGGCGCAAGGCGACAGGGTGTTTCGGCGACGCGGCGGAGTAGGCAACATGGGGATCGACTACCTCGAAGGAAGGAGGGAAGGTGCATGATCATGTAGGCATCGGCATAGGATCGATACGGATCGGAACGTGAAACTGAGGCTAACTGGAGGACTGAACATGAGTACGACGAACACCGCACCGGAAGCTGTGACCGCGGCAGCCAACACGGGCAGCGCCCTGCCGGCAGACAGGGCTGCAGGAGATGAAGGGGCGTTCCCGAGTGCCCCCAGCGCTGACGCCGAGGCCCAGGCCCGCGAGCGCTTGCGCGAATGGGATGCCAAGCGACTGGTCGCGGCAGGCATCGCGCAGTACGAGGCCGGAGGGATCGCCGGCACGATCACCAGGTTCCTGGAGCCGAGCACGAACCCGCACCTTCGGCCCATCCTTGGAGAGACGGTACTCAGGGGCCTCCGTGCGCACGCACAACGGCCCGGCCTCGAGGATCTCATCGGCATCGTCAAGGCCATTCTGGGCGATGGCGACAAAGCGATGGAAGGCGCCCTCGCAGCGCCAGTCATGAAGCGGCCCCAGGGCCGGGGGCAGCAGAGCTCACACCCAGGGAGTGATGGCCACAGCGGCGCCCATACTACGTCGATCGAGCTGGACCAGATCATCTTCAACCCGCAACTGCAGCCACGCCAGAAGCAGGATGATGAGACTGTTCTGGAGTACGCCGACGCCATGGAAACCGGTGCTGAGTTCCCGCCGGTGATCGTCTTCCGCGACATTAACAGCGGAAGACTCGCCCTTGCCGATGGAGCCCACCGGGTGGCGGCGGCCCGTCGGGCCGGTTTCACCGCGATCCGGGCTGAGGTGCGTAACGGGACGATGTGGGATGCGCTGCGCCATGCGCTGGGCTCGAACTCCGCTCACGGCCTGCGGCGCACCCGGGCCGACGTCGCCAAGGCCATCCGCTTGGCATACGACAACCGGTCGTTCCTCAGCCTGCCGGATGTCCCCAGCGCGCGGCTGATCGCTGATTTGGTGGGCTGCAGCGACAAGACCGCGCAAGGTGAACTGCGGAGATTCCGCAGTTGGAAGACGGCGACGATCCGCACAGGCGCAGACGGGAAGGCGCGCTCCGTGCCGCAACCCAAGCCGATCAAAGCCAAGGAGCCGCCGCCTGCTTCACAGGCACCACCGACCGAACCGGCTGCCCCGCCGCCATCCGCGCCGTCAGCAACTCCACAGCGCATTGCGCCGCAGGATCATAGGCAGCATGATGTACCTCCACCGCCCGACACCGCGGCGATCCCTGCGGCATCCGCCTCGGTGCTTCGCGTGCAGCAACCGGAACGCCAGACCGCAAACCCAGGTGAGGATCTCTCGGGCGTGGTCCTCGGGACCCATGTCGATGAACGGGCCGGCCCTGACGGGGCGGACGATCCTGCTGCGGAGGACATCCTGCGCCTGGTGGTGCAGGAGCTGGGCCGCGATGCGAGCGCTCCGGCGGGCAGGTGCGCCAGCGCCATCTGCGAGAAGATCCGCCTGTGCTATCCGGCCTTCTTCCGGCGCGCGCATGGCTTCTTCGCCCACGCGGCACTTCAGTTCAGTCCTGGTGTGTGACCGCTGATTTGCAGTCACGCAACAGCCCCCGGGGACCTCGACCGGGGGCTGTTCGTTTCTACACTGCCGCACGCCACGCCGCCCCCCTCCGCGGATGCGGGCCCGCACCGCCGGATCCCAAGGCTTCACCAGGGCGGCAGCCAGTCTCCCATGCCACGGCGGCCTCAGCTCTCTTGCGACCGTGCCCATTTCGGACTCCCGCATTCGGACTAATCGGGCGACACCGCATCCCATCCGGGGCCTGCCGCGGCCCTGCATCACCGCGCCGCGACCGCCACGCCGGCAGCCCGCGCCGGGTGGCGACCTGCGGCAACCGGGGGTTTTCCGACCATGGCGACCGACCGGCGATCGGCGGCGACCGGCGGTCCTCCACGCATGGCGACCAACATCGCGTCGGGCCTCGATGCGGCGCCAACCAGGCACTAGGAGGCTCCATTGGCAGTAGTCCGCCGGCCTTGACTACGCCTATGCTGCTGCCTTAAAGGCAGTAGGTCAGCGGCAGATCTACTGCCATTGGTGCCACTATTGGCGCCAATGACAGGCTCCTGGATGCCTGCCGAAGGCACCGGCTGACCACGGCGCCGGCAGGCGGATCAGGGGTGGGCCACGGGCTCGATATGCGCGCCCGGACCGTTCCTGATTCCGGCGGCCGGGTCGCGCGCGGGCCTGGTGCCCGGCGCGAAGGCCACGGCCTTGATTCGGGCGCCGAAGGCGGCGGTTCTCCTGACCGCCAGGCCCCCCTCTGCCGTGCCTGACGGCGAGACGAAAGTGGGCGTAACCGAGGGCTCTGGCAGCAGTCCGGTATCGATCTGGGGGTCTGCCGCATGGTTGGGGTCGCGTCGGGATCGCGTCCCGCCTGGACTCGCCGTTGCGTCGGCGGCGCTGTTAGCGTGTGGATAACCCCACGGCCTCTGGCCGTGGACCCTCAGAGGTTCGGACCGGTGCTTGGTGGTTGAGGCGCAAGGGGAAAGGCATAGGTTCTTCCGTTGGTGAACCCCGCTGGTAACGGAGGAAGAACCTATGCACGAATGGCAAAGTCTATCCCATGTGAGGTGGGACTGCAAGTACCACGTGGTGTGGATCCCGAAGTACCGGCACAAGGTGCTGTACGGGAAGCTGCGGACGCACGTGGGCCGGCTGATCCGCGAACTGTGCCGGCAGCACGGAGTGGAACTGCTCGAAGGGCATGCGATGAGCGACCACGTGCACACGGTGCTGAGCATCCCGCCGAAGTTCAGCGTGGCGCGCGTCGTCGGGTTCGTGAAGGGCAAGAGCGCCGTGCGGATACACCGGGAGTTGCTGCACGAGCGGCGCATGACCGGGCTGCACTTCTGGGCTGCGGGGTACAGCGTGAGCACCGTAGGCATGGACGAGGAGGCGATACGCAAGTATGTCCGCGAGCAGGAGCAGGATGACCGGAACCTGGACCAGTTGGAGCTGGGCCTGAAATAGGCTGCAGCCCAACGCAACAACCCCAGCGGGGTTCACCCTACGAGACCACCCCCTTCAAGGGGTTACCTAACGTGAAACGCCCCCCTCAGGGGGGCCGGCTACCCAAGCCACGGCCTCTGGCCGTGGTCGGTGACGCGCCTGTCCCCCACGATCATGCGGCAATCGGGCTCGCCCCGGGCGGTCCAGCCGGATGGCGGAGGCGGCGACCCGTCGTCGGCGGCGGGACGGCTGCCGGCGGGGTGGCGGTGGTCTCGGGCGAGGGGGTAGGGAGGGTAGGGGGGCTATGGGCCGCGCCGAAAGGACCCGCCTTCTCATACTGCTCCAGCGCGGAAATGCGCTGCAGATTCGTCCAAAAAAAAATGCGGCCAGCCAACTGGCAGCGGTTTCCAGACGATCACGCCTGGCTACGGGATGTTAGCGTCGGGATCGCCATGGCCTTGAGTTTGCGGTAGAGGGTACTTTCGTTTATGCCCAGTTCGCGGGCTGCGGCGCGACGGTTGCCGCCCTGGCGGCGCAGTGCATCCTCGATCAGAGCGGCCTCCATCTGCTGCAGCGACAGCACCTGCCGGAAGGGGCTCGCAATCCCCGCGTCCGGCAGGCGTAGTTCCGGCGGCAGATGGCGCATCTCGATCAGGCCGCCCGGGCAGAGCACGAAGGCGTGCTCGACGATGTTCTCCAGTTCACGGATATTGCCGGGAAAGTCGTACTGCAGCAGGCGCGCGCGCACCTCGTCGGTCACGCCGGCAAGGTCGCGTCCCTGCAGACGGTTTAGTTTGGACACGAAGTGGTCCACCAGCAGCGGGATGTCCTCCCGGCGGTCGCGCAGCGCCGGCAGGTCGATACGGATGACGTGGATGCGGTAGAAGAGGTCGTCGCGGAAGGCGCCCTTGCGCACCAGACGGGCCAAGTCCTTGTTGCTGGCCGCGATCACACGGACGTCGGCCGCCACACTCTCGACCGCGCCGAGGGGTTCGAAGCAGCGTTCCTGCAGCACGCGCAGCAGTCGCACCTGCATGGCGGGCGAGACGTCGCCGATCTCATCCAGGAAGAGCGTGCCGCCCTTGGCCAGGGCAAAGCGTCCCGGCTTGTCTTTACGGGCCCCAGTGAAAGCCCCGGCGCAGTAGCCGAACAACTCCGACTCGAGCAGCGTGTCCGGCAGCGCCCCGCAGTTGATGGCGACAAACGGCTTACGGGCGCGGTGGGACAGGTTGTGGATGGCCCGCGCCACCAGTTCCTTCCCGGTGCCGCTGGCTCCCTGCACCAGGACCGTGCTGTCACTCTCGGCGATCTGCGGCAGGATGCGGAAGACGTCCCGCATGGTGGCACTGCGCCCGACGATGTCCGCGAAGGTGTAACTCGCCTCCAGTTCCTTGCGCAGTTCCTCCACCTGGGTCAGGTCCCGAAACGTCTCCACACCGCCGATGACCTTGCCCTTGGCGTCACGCAGAATGGCCGTCGAGATCCGGATCGGCACTCGCCGGCCGTCGGCGTCGACGACGTAGACCGGTAGGTTCACCGCAGGATGGCCCGTGGCCAAGGTCGAACGCAGGGCGCAGGCTGTCTCGCAGATGCTGGCCCGCAGCACCTCGCAGCAGGGCCTGCCGAGGGCCTCATCACGCCGCACCCCGACGATCCGCTCGGCCGCCCGGTTGAAGGACGTGATCCTCCACTCCAGATCGACCGTGAAGACACCCTCGTTGATGGAGTCGAGGATCACCTGTCGGTGGTCGCTGTCGTCGGTGCGGGCCATGTGCCTGATCCTGCCTGCAGACGGTTAGCCGAGAACTTGCAGTCTGCCATATAACAAAGCATGTGATCATGCATAATGCAAGACATGCGGGAATCGGCAGAAGTCCATGTGTTGAGCCGGTAGTAACTGTTTTACAGCATATTAAGATCAATCCGTTGGGCTTATAGAGGGATTGGCCTTGTACCTGCTTATATCCTCCTGTAATGCGAATCGCTATCGCCAACTGGAATGATCGGGTGTCGCCGGTGCTGGACTCGGCCGCGAGCCTGACGTTGATCGAGCGTAGTGCTACGGGTGAGACCGGCCGGCAGGTGGTTCGCCTGGACGGCACAGGGGTGTGGAGCCAGGCCCGCCAGATCGGTGCGCTCGGTCTCGATGTGCTTATCTGCGGCGCCGTATCGAAACCGCTGTATGAGCTGCTGGCGGCCGACGGCTTCGAGATCGTGGCGTTTGTGGCGGGAGAGGTGGAGCACGTCCTGGCGGAGTTCCTCCGCGGCGAGTTGCCTGAGCGTGCACTCGCTCTGCCCGGGTGCCGCTGCCGTTGGCGCGGCAAGACAGGTCGCGGCCCACAGGCCAGTGGACGGCACGGGCGCAGGAGTTCGCCAGCGCGAACCGTATCTGCAAAGATGGCCGCGTCGACACCGGCGGCAGCCAGGAACGACACGCTCACGCCGCCGGAACCGGTACACGCAAAGCAAGGAGATCCCATCATGGTCGTCGTGAGTGCCCGCGGTGAATCTGTAGACGCGGCGGTCGACAGCCGTTTCGGGCGGGCGGCGTTCTTCCTCGCCGTGGACGTGCAGAGCGGTGCGGCCCGCGCCTACAGCAACACGCCGAACCTGGAGGCCGCGCAGGGCGCGGGCATCCAGGCGGCGGAGACCGTCGCTCGCCTGGAGCCCGAGGCGGTGTTGACCGGCAACGTCGGTCCCAAGGCGTTCCGGGTCCTGCAGGCGGCGGGCATTCGTGTCTACCGCTGTGAGCAGGGCACGGTGGCGGAGGCGGTAGCCCGTTTCCGCGCCGGTGACCTCGTGGAACTGTCCGGTGCCACGGTCGAAGGACATGCAATCTGAACGCAAACCAGGAGACAACGAACATGCCACAAGGTGATGGAACGGGGCCCAAGGGCCAGGGATCAGGGAGCGGACGCGGTCGCGGTCCTTGCGGCGGCGGGCAGCGCAAGGGGCCGGCGGCAGGAGCCGGAAAAGGACAAGGCGGGAAGGGAAACGGTGCGGGCCGTGGTGGTCGAGGCAAGGGCCGCGGTCAGGGGCGTGGCCCGGCAAAGAGTGGTTGAGTCCGAACCGCAACTGGAAAAAGGGGAAACGATCATGCCACTAGGTGATGGAACCGGGCCTGCCGGGGCTGGGCCCGGCAGCGGGCGTGGCGGCAAGGGCCGCGGTGGTGGCGGCATGGGCCGTGGCGGTGGCGGGCGGGGCCGCATGGGCGGGCCCCAGGCCGCCGGGCCTGCTGGCCAGTGCGTCTGCCCCAAATGCGGCTTCAAGACGGCGCACACGGCAGGACAGCCCTGCACTGACCAGACCTGCCCCAAGTGCGGCACCGCCATGGCGCGCGAGTAGGTACCACAACCACAACGGAGGAACCAGATCATGCCAGCGGGAGACGGAACGGGGCCCCGGGGAATGGGGCAGATGAGCGGACGAGCAGCCGGGTTCTGCGCGGGGTTCGGCCTGCCGGGGTACGAGAACCCGATGCCCGGACGCGGTGTCGGCGCGGGCTGCGGGCGCGGCGGCGGCTTCGCTGGCCGTGGCGGGCGCGGCGGCGGTGGTGGCAGAGGCTGGCGCAACGTGTTCCACGCCACCGGGCTGCCGGGCTGGGCGCGCGCGGGGCTGCCGGTTGGCTGTGTGCCGTACAGTGCCGCCCGTGGACCAGAGCAGGAGCTCGCCGTGCTCAAGCAGCAGGCTGACCGCCTTGACAGCGTCCGTGAGAGCATCCGCCAGCGCCTGCAGGAACTCGAGGCGAAACCCGCGGAGAAGTGACGCCGCTGGAGTAACGCGGCGGTGGGGACGGGGAGCGCTCTGGAGTGCCCCCCGTACTTGCTTTCATGACTATGAGCCCTGGCACCCATCACTATCAGTACCTCTTCGGCCCAGTCCCCTCGCGGCGGCTGGGCTGGTCGTTGGGCGTAGACCTGACGCCGCCGAAGACCTGCAGCCTGGACTGCGTGTTCTGCCAACTCGGCCGAACCACCGTCAAGACGACGGCGCGGCGCGAATACGTTCCCGTGGCGGGCGTGGTGGCGGAGATCGCAGACTGGCTGCAGGGGGGCGGCACCGCCGACTACATCACCCTGGCCGGCTCGGGCGAGCCGACGCTGCACAGCCGCTTCGGCGAGATCATCGAGCAGACTCGGCGGCTGACGACCATTCCTGTCGCCCTGCTGACCAACGGTACGCTCCTGCATCTGCCGGAGGTCCGCCAGGCTGCCTGCATGGCCGCGGTTGTGAAGGTCACGCTCGCGGCGGCCGATGAGACGTTGTTCGCGCGGATCCACCGGCCGTGCGAGGGCGTCACCCTCGCGCAAGTGCTCGAGGGTCAGCGCCAATTGCGGGCCGAGTTCACGGGCGGGTTGTGGCTGGAAGTGTTTCTGCTCTGGGGTGTCAACTCGACTCCGGCGGATGTACGGCGCCTGGCGGCACTGGCGCGGGAGATCAGGCCGGACCGCGTACACCTGAACACCTGTGTCAGACCACCGGCGGAGGCGTCTGCCGAGGCGGTGCCGCTCGAACGCCTGGCGGAACTGGCGGCGTTGTTCGAGCCGCGGGCCGAGGTAGTCGCGGAGTTCAGCGCCGCTCTGTCGGCGCATACCCAAGTAACCGAGGATGCGGTCCTGGCGCTGCTGCGGCGTCGTCCCTGTACCGCACACCAGGTGGCCCAGGCGTTCGGCCTGCACGCCAACGAGGTCTCGAAGTACCTCGGCAAGCTGGTGCGCACGCACCGGGCTAGCGTCGAACGCCGCCACGGTGAAGCCTACTACGTCGGCGCTGGGCCGCAGGCCGCGGAGGGCGACCCCCATGCTTGATGCGTCGCACTCGGCTCGTCTGAAGGGCATGCAGCACGAGTACCACCCGCGCTGCGCGATCTGTGCCCCGCAGAACCCGGCGGGGTTCGGGCTGGACTTCCGGCTGCTGGACGGCCACGCGGTGGAAGCGTCCTTCTCGTGTGACGAGCGCTTCCAAGGCTACCGGAACTGGCTCCATGGCGGCGCCATCGCCGCCATCCTTGACGGTGCCATGACCAACTGCCTGTTCGCCCGCGGTTTGGTTGCGGTCACGGCAGACCTCAGGGTGCGGTTCCGGCAGCCGTTGCCGACGGGTTCTGAAGCCACCGTGCGCGCCTGGGTGGAGCGTTCCCTCGGTCCCCTCCACACGTTGGCGGCTGAGATCGTGCAGGGCGGCAGGGTTGCGGCATCCGCGTCGGGCACCTTCATGGAGTACAGCCCGCAACGCCTGGGCACTCCGGCCCGTGAACCAGGAAACCTGGACCCGGTAGCGATGTCGATGAGACCGCACCTGGTTCCCACACCTGCCACCGGCGCTGGCCCAGCGCCGGGTCCCGGCGGCGACGTGACAGGCCATGGGTGCAGGCAGGCACCGATGGCAAGGAGGGAGACGCCATGACACAGGCAACGGAACAGACGCATGGATCAGCGGCCCGAGATCCACTCTTTGGCTGGCTCGACCATCCCACTGCAAATGCTGCGCTCATCGGGCTGTGCGGCGACAAGGTGGAGTTCTACCTGGCCATCCGCGATGGGGTGATTGCGGACGTGCGCTACTACTCGGAAGGCTGCGACCACCTCCGGTCCCGCGCCGCGGCCGTGGCGCGCCGCGCCAAAGGCAAGGCCATTCTCGACGCGCTGGCCATCAGCCCGCGCGCGATCATCGACGCCGACGAGTGCCTGCCCGAAAAGGGCTGGCACTGCGCCATCCTGGCGGTGAGTACGCTGCATCGGGCCATCGCGAGTTACCTACTGGATCGGCAAGCGCTCCAGGAACGGCAGAGTTGACGATGAACAGCACGACTTCCGTCACGACGCGTTTGCTGGCAGCGTTCTGCCGGGTATGCCCGCTGTGCGTTGGCGCACGGTGGTGGCCGCTGAGTCGGTTCGCGAAAGCGACGAAGGGGATTGAGAGAGCCTGTCCTGCCTGTAAGGCCTATGCACAGATGAAGGACGCGACGCCCATGGAGAGTTCGCCAAACGATGAGTTCTTTGGGCGGATGAACGATCCGACCGCGTCGGCCTCCATCAAGGGGCCGTGCGGGGACCAGATGGAGTTCTACCTCGTCATCCGGGATGACGTCATCGAGGATGTGCGCTACTACACCGAGGGATGCGGTAACACCCGTGCTTGCGGTGGCGCCGTGGCGCGCCGGGCCAAGGGCAGAAACGTCACGGACGCGCTGTCCATCAGTGCCGGCGAGGTCATCCGCTCCGGCGAGTGCGAACCGGCAGCCCACCGTCATTGCGCCATCCTGGCGGTGAGTACGCTGTACCGGGCCATCGCGGACTATCTCTTGGCCCCGTGACCACCCGAGGGGTATGCACGTTGCAGATAAGAATCGCCATCGCCAGCGGAAAGGGGGGGACGGGGAAGACGACGGTTGCCGTCAACCTCGCCTGGGTCCTTGCCGAGCGCGGCCTGACCGTCCAGTACCTCGACTGCGACGTCGAGGAGCCGAACGGCCATATCTTCCTCAGACCCCAGATCACCGCGACCGAGTCGGTGGGGATTCCCGTGCCGGTGGTCGATGAGGGGAAGTGTACCGCCTGCCGCACGTGTGCCGAGGTCTGTCAGTATCACGCTATCGCGGTATTGAAGAAGCCGCTGGTTTTTCCCGAGCTCTGCCACGGCTGCGGCGGCTGCCTGCTGGCCTGCCCGGCAGGGGCCATCCGAGAGGAGTTGCGGACCATCGGGGGGGTCGAGACCGGTTCCGCTGGCCGGATCGGCTTCGGGCAAGGGCGTCTCAACGTCGGTGAAGCCATGTCGCCGCCGCTGATCCGCGCCGTGAAACGGCAGGCGCGAACGGCTGGGGTCGTGCTGCTGGACGCGCCGCCCGGCACCGCCTGCCCGGTCGTGGCGACGGTGCGCGGCGCTGACTATGTACTCCTGGTGACCGAACCGACGCCGTTCGGGCTGAATGACTTGCAGTTGGCGGTGCAGACGGTGCGACAGCTTGAGGTGCCCTGCGGTGTCCTCGTCAACCGGGCCGGTGCGGGTGACGGGCGTGTTCGCGCCTACTGCCAAACCGAGAGGATCGCCCTGTTGGGTGAACTCCCCGACGAGCGGCGCGCAGCAGAGGCCTATTCCCGCGGTCTGTTGCTGGTCCAGGCACTGCCCGAGTGGCGCGGCCGGTTTGAAGCGCTGGGTGATGCCGTGCTCCGTCACGGACAAGAGGCTGCCCTGAAACAATGAACGAACTTGTGGTCATCAGTGGCAAAGGCGGCACGGGCAAGACCAGCATTCTGGCGTCGTTTGCCGCGCTGGCTGGGCACGCGGTCCTGGCCGATGGCGATGTCGATGCCGCGGATCTGCATCTGCTTTTGGCGCCCACGGTCCAGCGTCGCGAGGAGTTTCGCTGCGGTCGTGCGGCGGTCATCCGGCAGACCGACTGTATCGGCTGCGGTGCCTGCCTGGCGCGCTGCCGCTTCGAGGCCGTGCGGATGGGCAAAGGAGGGGTGGGTGAGGGTAGGTTCACCATTGACCCGACAGCCTGCGAAGGCTGCGGCGTCTGTGTGAAGGCCTGCCCGGTCGAGGCCATCGACTTCCCCGAGAGGGTCAGCGGCGAGTGGTACGTCTCGGACACGCGCTTCGGGCCCCTGGTGCACGCCCGACTGAATCCTGGCGGCGAGAACTCCGGCAAGCTGGTCAGCCAGGTCCGTACGGTGGCCCGTGATCTGGCTGCAGAGCGTGGTGCGGACACCGTGTTGGTCGACGGACCGCCGGGCGTGGGTTGCCCGGTGATCGCAGCCATCAGCGGCGCCGCACAGGTGCTGGTGGTGACCGAACCGACCCTCTCGGGCCTCCACGATCTGCAGCGCGTCCTGGAGTTGACCCGCCATTTCGGCATCCAGGCCGCCGTTTGTGTGAACAAGTGGGACCTGAACCCGGAGTTGACGGAGCAGATCGAGTCCGTCGCCCGGGCGGCGGCCGCGGTCGTTACCGGCAGGGTACGCTATGATCGGGTGGTCACCCAGGCACAGGTCGCCGGGCGCACCGTCATCGAGATGGGCGCCTCCGCCGTTGGCGACGATATCCGTGATGTATGGAGTGCCCTGCTGTTTGCGCGAGATGCTTCACTCACGGGCACGGGAGGCAACCATGGCTGAGCACACCACTATCCGGGTTATCGTGCTGGCCGACA
>CAILKC010000573.1 GCA_903834675.1 uncultured Victivallales bacterium
GCCGACAGTCCATGGGCACCGCGCGGGCAGCTCTGGCGCCCCTTCGGGGCTGAGAATCTGGGGTATGCCCGGTACCCAGGGCGCTGCCCTGGGCTGAGGGATGGCGCCCCTTCGGGGCTGAAGAGGCAGAGGCGAACCCGCGACTTCCGCGGCTGCTGGTGCCGCCGCGAAACCGTAGCGGTGGGATGGCGGATCGAGATTGAAATCGGGATCGAATCGACGGGGGAGACTCGGACACTCGTCTCTCGACCCACCACGGCGGGAAGGCCCTCGACCCTCTGCGGTTCTCAGACAAGCGAACCCCTACGGAACTGACCTGCGCCCCCGGGCGGGTGGGCTGCCTCTCGCCGCCTCAGAAGCCCATCTCGCCAAAGCGCGCCGGGGTATGGAAACCGGCCAGCGTGGGCGACCAGCAGGAGGCGCGGCGGGTATCGGCTTCCTCGCGGCCGAAGTTGACACGCCAGACCCCCTCGGCCTTGGCCTCCAGCGCTGCCAGCGGGATGGCGATCTCCGCCACCCAGGCGCCCTCGGCGACCCCGGTGGCGACGGTCCACGGCGCATTCCAGCGGCTGTCGGTGCTGCCTTCGCAGCGGGCGTCGTAGCGCGAGCCTAGGGCGTTGGCGGCGAGGTGGTAGTAAGTGCTGCGGCCCGGGGGTTGCAGGAAGATTTCGACGGTATCGTCCTCCCAGACGGCCCCGTCCTGGCCTCTGTCCTTGGCGACGGGCTGGCCCTGTCCGGCACAGATGAAGGCGAGGTAGAGCTGGCGTCCGTCGTGGCCGATCCTGACTGTGGTTCGACGCTCGGCGGGCGTGGCGTCCGCTGGGTTGACGAAGCCCTGCACCAGCGCCGCGCCGGCCCATTCCGCGTCGGTGACGCGGCCATCGAGCTGGGGCGCCTGAGCGAGTTGCGGACAGCGCATGCCGCGAAGCAGCACTACCGGCGCGACGCCCTGCAGAGCGGCGCCGTTCTCGGGCGTCGCGGTCCAGGCGATCTGGCATTCCTGGCCGCGGGCGGCGACCTCGTCCAGACGCGCCGCCAGGGACTGGGGCAGCGGCAGCGCCGCGACCTGCGGTATCCCCGGCTGCAGGGCCAGGCGCACGGGCTCGAAACGCACCTGCAGGTCGCCGACCGTCCCGACGCTGGTGAGTTCGACGCTCGGGTTTCCTGGGAGCCAGGAGTTGAGAGAAAGGGCAAGGGTCTGGCGGCAGCCTCCGAGCGCGCCGACGGGGGTCACCTCCAGGGGTGGGTGCAACCTCAGGGTGGTCCGGCGCGGCAGCCAGACGCTCTCGCCGTTCTGCTTGAAGCGTGCCGAGACGAGCACGTCTTCCCAACCCCAGGGCGCCGCCGCTGGCATGGCCGCGTTCAGCACCACGGAGTGTCGCTCTCCCGGCTTGAGGCGCGGCGCCGGACCGGCGACCGGCGCGCCGTCAAGCGCCAGCGTGACCTCGTCCAGCCCGGCGGGGCCGGCACTCAGCGTGCAGGCCAGAGCGGCCGCGCCGCCCAACGGTCCGTCGCCAAAGGGCGGGCTTGTCGGCGTCTGAAGCGTAACCCCGGTGAGAACCATCGTCGCCTGCCCGAGACTGACCGCGAGGTTGCGAACCGGCAGCAGCAGGCACCGGCGCGAATGACCTTCCGGCAGACCCTGCGCCAGCTCCAGGAGCCGACGATAGACGGGCTCCTGTCGGCCCGCCAGCGCGAGCAGGCCCGCGACCTCCGTCTGCGCCAGAGCGAGGCGCAAGGTCTCCGCCGCCCGTTGCGCCTCGGCGGGAATCTCCAGGCTGCGCCGCGCGTCTTCTGCGGCCCTCGCTGAGGTGATCTCCACGTCGTCGAGGACGAAGGTCCCCCAGTGACCATTGAACATGAACTGGAAGAAGCCTGCCGTGCAACCTGGCGGCAGGGTGAACTGGCCCGTGTAGGCGGCTACGGCGCCCCCCGTGGGCCGGACATCGTTGAAGTGGATGTACTTGTCGCCGGCCCAGTTGCCGTCGGGGCCCTTCACGCCGAAGCGCGGCACCACCGTGCCCCTGGCCCCCTCGGGGCGGGTCCAGGAGTACGCGAACCGTAGGGTGTACGCCTCGCCGCTGGTGATGGCGGGGTTCTGGTTCAGGCCGTGCCGGGAGGTCTCGCTATGACTCTGGACCTTAGCGCTGCGCTTGCCCGAGATGGGCTTGTCTTCCTCGATCGTCACCTCTGAGTCGGCCTGGTTGCTTGGGGGTGAGGCCAGGCCCCAGCCGGATTGGCCGGCCTCGAAGTCGCCGTTGGCAACGGTCACCGCGGCCTTGGCGGAACTCAGCCAGCGCGCCTCCTTGGCCAGGCGTTCCAGCCACTGTTCCGCTTCGTTCAGCCAGAGCCGGGCCAAATCCTGCCGACGGGCGACGGCCACGACTTCGGTCCCGTCCGCCGGGATGGAGACATCGGTGACTGTCCAGCCGTCCGGGTCCCGGCGGGTCGGCGTCGGCCGCTCGGCCAGCAGCAGCCAGGCGACCGCCTCGTCGCGCGCCGGAAGTCCCGTCCGCAAGGATGCAGGGGCGGCCTCGGCCGCGATCTTGACCGTCGCTCGGACCGGCTGCGGTCCGGGGTTACGCAGGGCGATGAAGGTCACCTCAGCGAGGTCCTTGGCGCCGGGACCATAGCGTTCGACGAGTACGCCGGGGGTGTTCGTGGTTGCCCGCGTGACCGGCTGCCAGCCGGCCAGGTCGAGCCAGATGATGAGCGGTTCGTAGAAGCGGTACAAGGGCCGTGACGGCTCGTAGCGCAAGGGGTCCTCGAAGGGGCCCGTTCCCGGGTGGACGGCGTAGAACAGCAGGCGCTGCATGGCGCGCTCTTTCTCGGCCCAGGGCTTGGCCGGATTGACCAGTTCGTAGGCCATGGGGCTCATGGGTTTGCGGTAGCCGTAGGCGCGCATGTAGGCATAGTGCTCATCGGCCTGCAAGCCCATGCCGTGCTCGCCGGTGCCAATCATGTCCAGCAGCGGACAGAAGTAGGCCATCTCCGGGCGACCGGTGTTAGCGATGACGAACTTGCCTTCCTGGCGCATGCGCTGCGCGATCTGGTCGCCGATCTCGTAGCACGAAAAGGCGTGGAGCTGGACCGGCTGTTTCGCCTTGTAGCTGGTCACCAGCGGGATGTCCGCGTAGCGCCAGTGGTCGCGGCGGAAGTTCTCATCGAAGAAGCCGACGTAGCCGCAGACGCTATCGAGATAGACGCCCCCGAGTTCGCCACCGCTGTGCCGGGCCGCTTCCAGAGCGGGATTGATCTCGCCCTCCCAGGTCACCGAGGCCCGGCTGGGCGCGGGGATGTCGGGATCGGGATTCAGGCACAGATTGCTCAGGAAATTACCCTTCGACCAGGTCTGGGTGTAGTGGCTCCAGATCCAGCGGCCCTGCGCGTCCTCGATGGCAGAGTTGATCTCGGCCTGCGCCGCCTCGCGCCGCGTGACTGGCCCCCAGAACTTCTGCTCCGGCGGCGCCTGCAGCTTAGCGAGAACAAACTGCTTCATCTCCTGCGGCGTGAGCTGGTAGACGTTGCGGCCGTAGCGGTCTTTGCCGTCGGGAGGCGGCTGGTTCCCGAAGCCTTCGTAGATGCCCCAACACTCGGTGTAGACGAAGGGCAGGATGTCGTGAGCGCGGTCGTAACCCGCCCGGTTCTGCGCCCCTTCGTCGAACTTGAAGCCCCAGTCCCACGGGCAGGCCATGCTGCTGGGGTTCAGATTGAGCAACCAGATGCCGGCGGCGCCCAGACGCCGTTCGGCGTACTGCGGGAAGAGCCCATAGTAGCGCTCGATGGCGGAACGGAAGCCCCAGGCCGGGTCGTGGGCGTAGACCAGCAGCCGCAGCTCGGCCCGGCCCGGCAGTTTGCTGGCCTGCGGGGAGAGCCCCAGGTCAAACTCCGCCTCGAGCGTTTGCCGCGTCGTGTCGCAGGCCAGACGCCAGACGCGCGGTTCGTGCAAGGGCACGGCAAGCGAGACGCCGACCGCGGGGCCGCTGACCGCGCAGTACGGATAGGTGGAGACCTCGCGCAGGCCACCCCAGTTCAGGACGTAGGTGTAACGTTGCCCCGGGGCCATGAGACGCTGGCGCGTCATGTCGTCCCACCAGGTCCAGCCGGTGGCCGACAGGGGCAGCGCCACGCGCACCACCAGGGCCCGGTCTCGCGCCGGTTGAGCCGACACCGTACAGGTCAGCTCCCAGGCGTCCTGCACCGGCTTCCAGGCCCCCTCGAAAAGCAGCTCGGACACGCTGCCGCGGAAGGCGCCGTCGGTCACGGTCAGCGGCACGCTCAGGAACGCCTCTCCGGCGGCGAGGTCACGCACTTGCAGCCAGTCGCTGGCGCCCCCCAGTTCGGTGTCGCCGACGCGCCAGGCCAAGCGCCCCTGCTCGAGGCGCACGGACACCTGAGCCGCCGCCGGGTCGGCCAGCGCGGCCAGGGACCAGGCGGCGAAAGTGGCGAACGCTAGGGAACGCGATCTCATGGTTCTTCTCCCTCGGCAATACCCTTATGTCCGTCTGCGGTCGGCGTTCGGCAGAGCCCAGTCACCCCCAGATCCACCACATGAAGAGGTAGCCCGCCAGGGTCGCGGCGAGGGTGAAGGGTAGGCCGATACGCACAAACTGCCAGAAGGAAACCGGGTGACCCTCGCGCTGCAGGATGCCGCAGATCACCACGTTGCAGGAGGCGCCGAAGGGCGTGATGTTGCCGCCCAGGCAGGCGCCGATCAGGAGTCCCGCGGCGTAGAGGAACGCGGAGCCGCCGACGCTGGCCTCCAGCATCCGCGTCACCGGTAGCATCAGCGCCACGTAGGCGATGTTGTCCACGAAGGCCGACACCAGTACGGAAACCCAGACGATCAGCGTGTAGGCCATGAAGCGGTTGTTGCCCACTGCCCCGGCAATCCCGTCGGCAATCACCTGCACCCAGCCGAAACGGTCCATCGCGTAGGCCAAGACGAAGATGCCTGCCAGGAAGAAGATGGTCCCAAGGTTGTAGCGCCGCAGCAACGGCTTCAGATCGCCGGGAAAACGCCAGGCGTACCAGACCAGTGCCAGCCCCCCGAGGATCACATTTCCCGTTCCCGCCAGCCAGGAAAAGCCGGGATCGAAGGTCGGAGAAGAGGCCAGAAACGCGATCATCACCAGGATGAACCCGACCGGCGCCCAGGTCTTGGGCTGGGGGGTTTCGATGGGCGCCATGGGCGAACGGAAGGCACGGAAGAACCCATACAGCACGGCCAACCCGCAGAGGGCCCCCACCTGGATGGCGAAGAAGATCGAAGGGCGACCCTGATAGACGAAGAAGTCGTTGAAGTCGAGGTGGAGATAGCCTGCCAGCAGCATGCTCGGCGGATCGCCGATCAGGGTGGCCGCGCCCTGTAGATTGGCGCAGACAGCGAGGCCCACCAACACCGGCACCGGCTGGACCCCGGTGCGCTTGACGATGGCCAGGGCCACCGGGGCAATCAACAGCACGGTGGTGACATTGTCCACGAACGCCGAGACCAGTCCGGCAAGGGCACAGACACCGAGAAGCGCCCAATGTGTGGAGCGACACTGTTCCGCCAGGAGGTTGGCCAGTAGTACCGGGACGCCGGAGTCCAGGAACAAGTCGGCTATCAGCATGGCGCCGGCAAGCACCCCAAGCACATTCCAACTGATCGCCTGAGTCAGGATGGCCCCAGGGGTCAGCGCGCCCCCGGGGTCTTCGTTCGAAAACAGGCCGCCGACCACCACCATCAGCAGCACCCCGACCCACAGTCCGCGGGCGCGGTAGTGCTTGCTGGCACAGAGGAACAGGTACGTTCCCGCGAAGATGGCCAGGATGATCCAGCGCAACATCCACAGGAACCTTCTCTGGGTTTGCCCCGCCCGCGACAGGCACCGGACCCGGCGCCCGGTTGCAGCGCCACAACCTGATTCGCCCTGCCGGTCTCGGGAACCGCCCGCTGGCGTAACCTAACGCCCTGGTCGCAGCCGGTCCAGTGGCGATGGCCACACGATACCCGAAGGCTGTAGCGGTATTGGCTGTGGGCTACTAGATTACGCTACTGAGAGCTGGATCCGGAAACGCAACCTGCCGTGGGGCAGAACCTAACCGTCTACAGCCTGAGTCCCCGAACCGCCTTGGCGGTGGCTGGGACGCCAGGGCCTTTGAAGGACAGCCCGCGCATGTCGGATGACAGCAAGGAAATCAGGCGACAGATCTTGCAGACCCTGGCCGACCGCAAGGGAGTGGGCCTGCGCCGCAGCGAACTGCGCCGGGAGACCGGTTGCGGACGCGGGGAGCAGGCGCAGCGTTTCAAGGAGGTCTTTCGGGACCTCTGCGCCGAGGGCGTATTGCTGCGGCAGCGTGGGGGTCGCTACCTGCCGGCGCGGAGCCGAAATCTGCTGGCTGGGTCGGTTCAGGTCACCTTCCGCGGCTTCGGGTTTGTGACCCCGCGGGAGGGGGGGCAGGACATCTTCATCCCGCCACAGTTCCTCAACGGCGCCATTTCCGGGGACCGGGTGCTGGTCTCGTTGTGCGACACCGAGGACGAGCGCGGGCCGGTGGGGCAGATTGAGCGCATCACGGAGCGGGTACACCGGGTGCTGGTGGCCTCGCTGGTGGAGCTGCCGGCGGGGCCGGCGGTGCGACCGTTGCGGCGGGAACTGCCGCCGTTCATCATGCTCGCGGAGCGTGGGCACGCGGTGAGTCTTGACGACCTGGATCCCGGCGACTGGGTTGAGGTGTGCCTGCTGCCGCAAGACGGTTCCCGCGATCTCTTGCAGGCCGTCGTCCTGCGCCGCTTGGCCGCGGCCGACCCGATCACGGCGGACCTCAATGCGGTAGCGGTTGAGTTTGGCCTGCCTGAAGCCTACTCCGAGGCGGAGCAGCGGGCGGCCGAGCAGCAGGTGGCGGAGCCAATCCCACGCGAGGATGCGACGGCGTTGGAGGTGGTGACCATCGACCCGGTGGACGCGAAGGACTTCGACGACGGCATCTCGCTGGAGCCGGGGGAGCGGCCGGGGACACTCCGCATCGGGGTGCATATTGCCGATGTGGCGGCGTTTGTGCAACCGGGTTCGGCGCTGGACGAGGGTGCCCGGCAGCGCGGTTTCACGGCCTACCTGCCGGGGCGGACGTTGCCCATGCTGCCGCGGGCGCTGTCTTCGTGGCAGTGCAGCCTGATTGCGGGCGAAGAGCGGCTGGCACATTCGATGTATCTGGAGATCGTCGAGAGCACGGGTGAGGTGCTCAGCCAACGGCGGACACGGACGCGCCTGCGGGTCCGGCAGCGGCTGACGTTCGAAGAAGTGGGGGAGATCTTGGCGCAGGGCCAGGCGCCGGGGGGCGCCACGATCCCTGCGGCGGTGGGGCGCACGGTCTGCCAGCTGGGTGAGGTGGCGGCACGACTGCGGGCGCGGCGGGCCGAGCGTGAGGCCTTTCTGCGGATCGCGGTGCCGGAGATTCGGGTGTTGTGCGGGGAGACGCCGCCACGCATCCACACGCTGCAACGGGTGGACGCCGGCCCGGCGCACGAACTGGTGGAAGAGTTCATGCTGGCGGCGAATACTGCGGTGGCCGAAGAGCTGCTGGCGCTGGAACTGCCCGGGCTGTTCCGCAACCACGCCGAGCCGCAGTCGGCGGACTTGCTGGCCTTCGCGGATTGGGCGCGACAGACGCTCGGTGTACGCATCCCGGCGTTGCGTGACCGTGAGGCGGTGAACCAGTTCATCGCGGCGGTAGAGCACGCGGCGTTACGGGACACGGTCCTGGCGCAGTTCTTACGGGCCCTGCCGCGGGCGGGCTACGCGGCGGCGTGTCAGGGGCATTACGGCCTGGGTAAAGCGGTGTATTGCCACTTCACCAGTCCCATCCGGCGCTACCCCGATCTGCTGGTGCATCAGCAGTTGTGGGCGCATGACCTGGGGCGGGCGACGCGCTCCGCGGCGGAGTGCGAGGGGATGGGGAGTGTCTGTACGACGGCGGAGGCGCGGGTGGACTCGGCCTATTATGCCGCGGTGGATCGGCTCAAGCTGCGCTACCTGCGTGACCGTCAGGCGCAGAGCCCCGGGGAGGCCTACGAGGGGATCGTGTCGCGCTGTTCGAACGATGGGCTTTCGGTATACCTGGCCGAGGTCGGGATGTATGGGATCGTCGCGCTCTCGCGGCTGGCCGGCGGGCCGTACCGGGTGGACCGGCGCAGCGGGCGCCTGTGTGGCAGTCACGGTGGCAAAAGCTATAAGACCGGCGATGTTATCTATGTCCAATGTCGCCGCGCTGACACGGTCCGCGGAGAGTTGACCCTCGAGCCCGTCCAAGGGCGGGTATGAGGGGACCTCCGCGGTTTTTGTTCGCAGGCAAGTGAGTGAGTCAGACCTATACAGGAGGCCGTGACGTGTTGACGATTTTGCTGGGATGCCTGACGGGGATGCTGCTGTTCTGGGGGATGGGGCTTGCCTGGTCCGGCCATCTGTGGGCGCAGATCGTGGCCTGGTTTCTGGGTTTCTTCGGGGTGTCGGTGGGGGTCAACCTGGTGATCCGCCGCAAGCTGGAGGCGATCTTCAAGGATGTGCAAGCGCACATCGAGTTGACCCAAGGCCAGTTGCGTCGACGCATTGCCGTGATGCAGAACCGCAATATGGGCGGCGGTAAGGCCGTGCAGAAGCTGCTGGAGAAGGATCAGGGTAGCGCCATCCGTGACGCCGTGACCATCCTGGATCGGGTGGCGCCGCTGAAGAAGTGGAACCTGCTGGCGGAGCGCCAGGCCAATACGCTCAAAGGCCAGCTCTACTACCAGATCAAGGACTTCGCGAGCGCCGGCCGCTGCCTGGACAAGAGCCTGGTGCCTACGCCCGATCCGCTGACCCTGGCGATCAAGATGGCGCTGATGTACCGGGAGGAACGCTTCGACGAACTGGAGAAGGCCTTCCGCCGGGGCGTCAAACGCTTCAAGGACGAGAAGGGCGTGCTGCTCTATGGCCTTTACTCTTGGGTTCTGGTAGCGCAGGAGCGTGCCGACGAAGCCCTGGTGGTACTCGAAGAGGGCAAGAACAAGACCGAGAACGTGACCATCAAGCAGAACTGGGAGCACCTGGCCAACGGACGGGTGCGGCACTTTTCGAATGCCGGCCTGGGCGAACAGTGGTACGCGCTGCACCTGGAGGAGCCCAAGGCCGTCAGGGTACGCCAGACGACGCCTTTTGGCGGGCCCATGCGTCGGCGCTGAGGGGGGACCGGCTCAGCTTCGACCGCTTCCCAGAACCGGCCACGACGCACCACCACGACGCCGGGCGCAGGTCAGTTCCGTAGGTGGTGACACCTCAGGTCCTGGGGTTCAGGAAACGGCGAGACGGCGAGACGGGGAAACGGCGACTGGAGGAGACGGACAGGGAGACTGGCGGAGAGGAAAACAGGGTTCAGGGTCA
>CAILKC010000574.1 GCA_903834675.1 uncultured Victivallales bacterium
CTGTTCCAGTTTGACTTTCTGATGTCCCTTGAGAAGCGTTTGAATCAGTTTGCTCTTATGCGAACCGTAGGTATACGGCGGCACGGAGGCGGCATTCATCATGCAGCCGTTGCCCACATAGAGCGGCCCGCCCTTGTCCGACCCTGGCCCTGTCCATTCCTGAACGAAGGGGACAAGCCCCTTGCGCAGGAGATTCTCGTACGACTCACTGAAGTGCGTGGTGAAGGTTCCTGCCAGGCTGAGATTTCCCTTCGGCTTGTCGCCGCTGTGGCACTTGACGCAGTGGCGATCCAAGATCGGCTGGATATCAGCCGGATAATGGAGCGGGCGCGGACCGGCGTCGCCGGGCTGCGGCTGGATCGCCACGGCGGGCTTCTGCGACGCCAGCGGGCGCTCTGGCATCTGGGAGCCGTCGCGAGGGTCGTGGCAGCCGATGCAGGAGCGCGTCTCTCCGGGCTGGAAGTTGACAAACGTCCGCATCACCTGGACTTGCATGAACTTCTCGTCCAGAGCCTGCACGAAAATGTTCCGGCGTGCGGGGACCTTAAAGAACGCGGAGCCGTCCGCCTCCACCGGCACGACCCCGAGCAGCACGCCGATCCAGATGTGCGTGAAAAGTGAGATCGCGGGGTTCTGCCCTGAAATGGCATCCCCCGGTTGTATCTGCGACGCGGCCCAGGAGCGCGGAATCTGCTCCATGACGCGCAGGTATTTCACGGTACCGGGGGGCACGTTGGTCAGGCTCCGGTAGAGGTCCACCAGCAACACCGTGGCTTCCCCCTCCCCCTGTTTAGCCTGAACACTCAGCGCAGGCAAGATCGGCGCGACCGGCCGAGGAACCAGGAGCATGGGCTGGAAGCAGGACATCTCCGGGTCTTGAAAAATCGGCACGCGGTTGCCGAATACGTCCAGCAGATAGATTCCGTAGCCGTTCACATCATTGTATCGCTTATCCAGGTTGTGAGAGACGAGGAAGAACGTGTCGCTCAAGGGGAATGGATCAGCAAAAAACGGTCCGAATACATCTTCGCGCCATGTACCGTTTCGCAGTTGGTAGAGGCCGCGCAGGCCGCGGGTCTCCACTTCGGGCGTGAGGCTGGCCATGGCCTCCTTGGTGCGCCGATCTTTTTTGCGGTCGATCAGCCGGATGGAGCCCACGGCCAAAGGCTCGTGCCCGCAACCAAGGGCGACGATGTGGTCCGGCTTGCCGGGAATCTGCCGGCCGGAGAAGAAAACACCGGGATTGTCGATGTTGTTGCCATAGACCTCCTCAGTGCCTGTGCCGTCGGGTCGTATGGCCCAGAGTGACTGAATAGCTGCGATCCCTTTATACACGTATTCCCAGCGCGTATAAAGGATGCGTCCGTCGTCGAGCATGGTGGGTGTGGATTCAGTCAACGCGCCTTGCGACAGCTCATAGAGGTTCTTTCCGTCTGCGTCAATGCGGTAAAGGGACGTGCAGGTCAGCGCGTGGTCGCCACAAAGTACGGTACGCTCGGAACGGCTGGAGACAAAGACAATGCGGCCATCGGGCAGGTAGCAGGGGTGCATGTCATCAGTCCAGTGCCCGTAAAGGCGCGGATCCTTTTCCAACACCTCTTTGCTGTACCCGCTGTGACGTGCGATGCGCTCGGCCTCGTCTGCGGCTGGGAACGTAAGCTGGCGCAGGCCGCTCCCGTCTAGCTTCTGTTCCCAGAGGCGATAGCCTTCCGGCTTGGGAGCCCGGTAGCCAAAGAGGACGCGTTGGCCGTCGTGCGAGATGTCATAGCGGTCAAAGATGCCGCCTGACAGTTGCGGGACAAGCTCACGGGTCTTGCCCGTCGCGAGATCGAGTTCAGTGAGGTTTCCTCCCCATCGGGTTGGACCGTGGTAGTAGTCGTCGTAATAATGCGCCGAGTCGTAGGTATACCGGCGCACGAAGAGAATTTTCTGGTTTTTGAGGAGGGGGTTCTCTTGCACCAGGGCGCGGTGCTTCAGCGCGTCGAGTGCGGCACAAACGGTCTCCCCGCGAAGGGCGGACTGCCGAAGAGCCTGTATCTTTTCCGAGAAACCGCAGGTCTTATAAGACGCGTAGGTCTTGTCTAAAAGCGCCACGGCCTTCTCGAGACGCGCGAGGTCGATGATGGCACGATCCGCATCGGCGGCACCCACACAAAGCTCTAGCCAGCGTGGATCGTTGGCCGAGGCCTTGGCCGCATCGAGAGCAACCAAGCGAGGACGCAGGTTTACCGCCAACCCAGCCTGGCGCTCAAACAGAGCGACGAGGAAGTCACGTTCAAAGTGCGGATCCACGGCAGTCAGCCAGCCAGTGTTCTCAACCCAGTTGGCAGTCACGGCCTCCAACAACGGGTTGCTGGCAGTCGGAAAATCTTTGCGGAGTTGATCCCACACCCGTAGTACGGGGTCGGGCGATGGTGTGAAGAAAAACTGGCCGGGGGTGCGGCTTTGCCGTACGCTGACCAGCACTGTATTTTCACCCACGCTCAGCGGCAGGTCCAGAAGCCATTGGTTGCGCCGTTCGCCCTCCATTCGCATGCTCGTACCGTAACGCTTGTAGTCGATGTGCGTGTCCCGCGTGGCAAGCTTCTTACCGTTCAACCAGACCTCGATCAGGTCTCCACCGCCGAGGCCGACTGTCAGCGTGATCGGTTCCTTCGCTTTAACGGTTCTGC
>CAILKC010000575.1 GCA_903834675.1 uncultured Victivallales bacterium
GGGATGCCGGCCCTTTGGGCCTCGGAACCAACGGCGCAATAGCCCCCGTGATGTCGCCGACGCCGCGGCTGCAAGTCTCATACAAGGGTTCAGGGTTCAGGGTTCAGCCGAGCCCCCGGCTGGGGCCGGACATACCGGAAAGAGAACCGCGGTTGCCGTGCCGGTGATTCTGCACTTCGTCATTGGGCATTGGGCATTCGACATTCTGCGGTTCTCATACAAGGTTAAAGGGATCATGCCGGACATAGCGGGATGGGAAGCGCCTGGTGTCCTACGAGGTTGCTGCAAGTCTCATACAAGGCGGGGGCTCGGCTGCACCCTTAGGACCTGAGTAGTCACCACCTACGGACCTGACCTGCGCCCGGAGTGGCACGGGTAGTTTGACGTGGTGGGGGTGGCCGTGTCGTGTAAGCACCGTGCGGGCGGGCTGACGTGGCCGTGAGCGGTGGCCGGTCCAGCAGGTGGAGCGTAGGTACGCCGCGGTCGTCGGGCCGCGCTCAGGAGTGGGATTGAGATCAGGAGGATGCGGGGATGAAGATAGCGATGTGGCGTTTCCGGCTGGGGGTTGTCGCGGTGGCCATGGGGTTGCTGGCGGGAGGCTCGGCCCAAGCGCAGGAGGCGCTGGAGCAGGGCTTCCGCCGCCCGCCGGACTCGGCCAAGCCCCATACCTGGTGGCACTGGATGAACGGCAATATCACCAAGGAAGGGCTGACGAAGGACATCCGCGAGATGCGGCGGGTGGGGCTGGGTGGCGCCCAGATTTTCAATGTGGATGATGGGATTCCGGCCGGACCGGTGGCCTACCTGAGCCCTGAGTGGCTGGCGTTGTTCAAGCACGCGGTGGAGGAGGCTGACAAGGCCGGGCTGGAGTTATGCTTTCACAATTGCGCCGGTTGGTCCTCGAGCGGCGGCCCCTGGGTCACCCCTGAGCAGGCCATGCAGAAGCTGGTTTGGTCGGAGGCGCGGGTGCGGGGTCCCAGCCAGCTCACCCAGGCGCCGACTCCGCCGGCGGCCGTGCGTGACTACTACCGCGACATCGCCCTCCTCGCTTTTCCGACGCCACCGGCTGAACGGGTCCGCCTGACCGACTTGTCTCCTAAGCTGACCGCGAGCGCGGAGCGCTTCGATGGGGCCAAGCTCATCGACGGCAACCCGGCCACCTGCATCACCTTGCCCCCACCCGCGGCTGGCGCCACGACCTGGGTGCAGATCGACGTGGCGCGCCCCCTGAGCGTGCGCACCGCGATCCTGACCTCCGGGCCGGGACGCAGCGGGGCCCGCGGCGAGCTGCAAGTCTCCGACGATGGCGCGACCTTCAAGACCGTGGACCGCTTCGCCTTCCCCAACCGTGACCGCGGCACGGCCACGGCCACGATCTCGTGCAGCCCGGTCACGGCGCGCTGCTTCCGTTTCGTCTTCACCAGCGCCGGGGCGAGTTCGCGTTCGATCGTCTTGGGTGAGATCGAGCTGCTGGGTGTGGGGCGGATCGAGGACTGGCCGGCCAAGGCGGGGTTTGAGCGGATCGACGGCCTGGTGCCACCCCGGACAGCCGCGGCTGACCCGGAGTCGGCGATCGTCCCCGAGCGGATCGTGGACCTGACGGCGCGGCTGGGGGCGGACGGGGCGCTGGCCTGGGAGGTGCCCGAAGGCGAGTGGACGATCCTGCGCTTGGGTCACACCTGCACCGGCGCGATGAACGCTCCGGCGGTCGAGTCCGGGCGCGGCCTGGAGGTCGATAAGCTCAGCCGCGAGTCCGTGGAGGAGTTCTGGAAGCAGGGCGTGGCGCCGATTCTGGAGGCGCTGGGGCCGCTGGCCGGCAAGACGCTCAACAACATCCTCATCGACAGCTACGAGGTCGGTTTCCAGACCTGGACGCGGACCCTGCCCGCGGAGTTTCAGCGCCGTCGGGGTTACGATCTAGTGCGCTATCTGCCCGCCTGCACGGGTCGGGTGGTGGGCAGCGTGGGGCTCTCCGAGCGCTTCCTCTGGGACTTTCGCCTGACCCTGGCGGACCTCTTTCACGACGCCTACTACGGGCGCTTTGCCGAGCTGGCGCACGAGCGTGGCCTGCAGCTCTCGGTGGAACCCTACGGCAATGGCAATTTCAGCAACCTGACGGCCGGTGGGCGGGCGGACATTCCGATGACGGAGTTCTGGTCGGGGTCGCAGGGCGATGCGGGGGGCGCCAAGATGGCCTCGTCGGTGGCGCACACCTACGGTCGGCGCTACGTCGGGGCTGAGGCGTTTACGGCCAGTGCCGAGAATGGCGCCTGGCGCAACGATCCGTGGTCGATCAAAGCGCTGGGGGACCGCATGTGGGCCTACGGGGTGAATCGTCTGATCTTCCACCGCTACGCGCATCAGCCGTGGACGGACCTGCGCCCCGGCATGACCATGAGCCGTTGGGGCATGCACTTCGAGTGGCCGATCACCTGGTGGGAGCAGGCCCCGGCCTGGACCGGCTACCTGGCGCGCGGCCAGTTCATGCTGCAGTCGGGGGCGTTCGTCGGCGATCTGCTGTACTTCGTCGGCGAGAGTGCGCCCAACACTCTGCGTTCCCGCGACAGTCTGGAGCCGCGTCCGCCCGTGGGGTACGACTACGACGGCTGCGACCCCGAGGTCCTGCGGCAACGGCTGACGGTCAAGGAGGGTCGGTTGGTGCTGCCCGAGGGGGCCTCGTACGCGCTGCTGGTGCTGCCGCCCACGGACGCCATGACCCCCGGGATGGCCGGGCGCATTCGTGATCTGGTACGCGCCGGGGCGGTGGTGTATGGACCCAAGCCGGGCCGCTCGCCGAGCCTCAACGGCTACCCGGAGTGCGATGCCGCCACCGCCACGATCGGCACGGAGGTCTGGGGGGACTGCGACGGCAAGCAGGTCAAAGAGCACGTTTTCGGCCAGGGCAAGGTCTTCTGGGGCGCCGCGCTGACGGAGGTTCTGCCGAGCCTGGGGGTTGCTCCCGATGCCGAGTTTCGCACGGCTGACGGGCAGCCCGCCGCGGTGGACTGGATGCACCGCCGGGAGGCGGGTGCGGACTGGTACTTCCTGGCCAGCGGCACGCCACACTACCAGGAGGTTATCGGCAGCTTCCGGGTGCAGGGTCGCCAACCGGAGTTGTGGCATCCGGACACGGGGCTCACCGAAGTCGCCCCAGTCTGGGAGACCGCAGCCGGGGTGACCCGTGTCACCCTGCGTCTTGATCCCTGCGGCTCGGTCTTCGTCGTCTTCCGCGCCGCAGCGCCGGCTTGGCCCACGGTTGCCAAGGTGGTCTGGGTGGGCCCATTGGCCGTGGTGGCGGTGCGGCCCGCGGCCGAGCTGGTGATCGACAAGGCGGTGTACGGGGTGCTGAGTGAAGCCGACGACCGCGTCGACCTCACGGAGAAGGTCAGGGCACTGGTCAAGGAGGGCAAGCGCACGATCCCCGGCAACAATGCATTCGCCGGCCGCGACCCGGTTCCCAATGTCATCAAGGAACTACGGCTCGACTACACCTTGAACGGCGAGAAGAAGAGCCAGACGGTGAGCGAGAACCAGTCTCTCACGGTGCCCGAGGGGGCCAGCGTGGACCGCGTCCTGTATGGGTACACGGAGGAGCGCCCGGTCTCCGGTGTGGTGGAGGTCACGGCCGCGCTCCGGGCCGCGCTGAAAGCGGGCAAGCTCGAGATCACGGCCAGCAACAGCCTTGCCGGTGACCCGGCCCAGATGGTGGCCAAGCAGTTGCGGGTGGACTACCGCCTGAACGGTGTCCCGGGCTCGCTCACCGTGGCGGAGAACCAGACCGTGCGCCTGCCGCCGGCGCCCGCGGACATCGGCACCCCGCTCCCCTGGGACCTCGCCGTCGGGGCCGCTGGGACCCCCGTGCTGACCGCCTGGCTGCCCGGCGCCTATGCGCTGACGCTGAGCGATGGGACGGTGCGGACGGTGCAGGTTGCGAGCCTGCCATCGGCGCCGGAGATTCCCGGCCCGTGGACGGTGCGCTTCCCGGTCGGCTGGGGTGCTCCCGAGTCCGCTGACTTCGCAAAACTGCAATCCTGGAGCGAGCACGCCGAGGCCGGAGTGCGGTACTTCTCGGGGACGGCGGAGTACGTCAAGGAGTTCGAGGTTGATGGCCAATGGCTGGGGCCGGGGAAGGTTCTGGCGCTTGACCTCGGGCAGGTGCTGAATTTTGCCGAGGTGTCGGTCAACGGCCAGGCCTTCGGCGTGTTGTGGAAGCCGCCTTTCCGGCTGGATGTGAGCGGTGCCGTGAAGCCTGGGCGCAACCAGCTCACCGTGCGCGTGACCAACCTCTGGCCGAACCGTCTGATTGGCGATGAGCAGATCGACGATGGCCGTAAGTGGGGTTCCGATGGCCGTCTGCTCGAATGGCCGGCCTGGATCCAAGAGGGCAAGCCGAAGCCGCCGGATGGCCGCTTCACCTGGACCACCTGGCGCCACTACCGCGCCGATTCGCCGTTGCAGCTCTCCGGGCTGCTCGGCCCGGTGACCCTGCGGCCCGGGGTCAGCGTCCCGGTGCGCTGAGGGAGGGTGGAACCCGCCGTCTCTGGATGGGGATACGGCGGAGACCGCCGTCTCTGGATGGGGATACGGCGGAGACCGTCGGCTCCAGGGATGGGGATACGGCGGAGACCGCCGACTCCAGGGCTGGGGATACGGCGGAGACCGCTGCTCCAGGGCTGGCAGTGCGGACAGCGCACCGCGATGGCATCAGTGGCCCCGGGGAATTCCCTTGCTTACCATCTCATGTAGGCATAGGGGTCGTCGCGCGGGACCCGCTGGTCGAGGTAGTGCCGCACGGGGAACGGATCCAGCCGACTCGGCACGCCGAGGGTGACGCTCTCCAGCACCCCGGCATCCATGAAGTTGTTGTTGATCTTCACGGCCAGCACGTTCTCTGCCTCGCCGAACTTGAGTAGCCCGGGCGGGATGCGGTAGTGGCGCTCGGCGATCCACCACTGCGGGGTGTCGCGGGTGGTGCGGCCGAGCGGCTGGCCGTTCAGCCAGACATCATCCACATCATCGATGGCTTTAGCGAAGAACTCGAGGGGCAGGTGACGATAGAGTTCAGGCACCTTGAAGTGGGTGCGGACCCAGGCATCGCCGAGGAAGCCGTACCACTCGGGGCGCGTTTCGGCGAACCAGCCGGGTTGTTTCATGTCCGTCCAGGCGGCGTCTTTGTCGTCGAGTTCCGGCTTCATCCAGCCCTCTTTGAGGCCCACGGCATCGGGGTCTTGGCGGGCGCGCCAGAGGCCGGCGAGAGAGACCGTTGGCAGGGGTTCGGCCGCCTGTAAGCACGCGGTCCAGGTGAGGCCGCTGCGGGCGCCGGCATTGGTGAGGGTGAGGGCCAGCAGGCGAGTGGTGTTGACGCGGGAGAAGATCAGATCCGGGCGGCGTTCGGGATCGAAGGCAGAGGGCGCGACGGATAGCCAGGCGATCTCGCCGCTGCCGACCGGCACCCGCGCCAGCGTGCCCGCCGGCGTGCGCCAGCCGTTCGCCGGCACGGACGTGACGGCGAGGACGGTCCGGCGTTCGCGCCAGTGGATCTCGGCCGGGCCGACGCCGCGGAACACCTCAGGCACCGGCGTGGGGACGCTGGTGGTCGAGATCGTCTTCTCTTCGAGTACCAGCGCGCCATCGGTCGCCAGGGCCAGGACCTGCGCGTCATCGGAATCGAGCCCGAAAGCCACCGCGCGGCCGCCTTTGGCGAAGAACTCTTTCATCATGGCGCGGTTGCGGAACAACCACGGGCCGGCGCCCTGGCCGAGCACCAGGAGTGTCTCGGGGCCAGGCGGCAGGACGGGGTTGACGGCCGCCTCGAGCTTCAGCGGCAGGACCTCCTGCAGGGCGGCGTCCGAGACCACGAGTGCGGTGGGGGTCGGTTTCGGCGCCGTCCAGGTGCCCAGGCTGGCAACGAGATTGCCCACCAGCACATCGGCCGCCGGGTCCTTGCCGAGGCGGTCGCTGACGTCCATCTGGCAGAACACCATGCGGCCCCGGCCTTCGAACACCTCCCAGAGCGCCATGTAGCGCAGGTCGAATTCGCCATCGAGGATGGGGTGGAACGAGCCGAGGTGCGGTTTTTCGACGATTGTGGAGGCGACGGCGCCGCGCTGCGAGCAGCGCCAGACGCGCTTGGCGCGCTGGGACTCATCGAGGCTTTGGGGCGGCCCGTCGAGGGGGCCGAGGGTGGTGCGCCCGCGCCAGTCGGCCAGGTCGGGGTTGCTGAGTCCGCGCCCGAACGGATGCGCCGCATCGCGCCGCCAGACCTGGCGCGTGGCACGGGTGAAGGCGCGCAGCCCGAAGACACTCTCCAGCGCCGTCGGAGTCTGTTCAAAGAAGAGGACCTGCATCCCGGCCTGAAGGCGGCTGGGCAGATCGCGGAAGAAGGGCGGCCGCGCCCCGGCGCCGAGCGCTTCACTGCCGACCAGCAGCACCGTGGCACTGGCGGGAATCCCCGCCGCGGGGACCGCCGGCAGTTTCAGCCCGACCGCCGCCAGCGCGGCGGAGGTGCGGCCGACCGGGTCGTAGACGAACCACCCCGCGGGGGCGGTCAGAGTGGCAGGCTTGGGGTAGACCTGGAACGCGAACGCCGCCGTGGGGACTGCGGTCCCGTTCACCGTCACCTCAGCCCGAATCTCGCCGGCCGTGCGTGCGGCGACCGTAGGCGCCGGGAATTCGAGGGCGAGCTGGCCCTTCTCGGCGGGGTTCACGGTGATATCGCCCGTGCCCTGGCCGACCGGTTTGCCGTCAAGTATGGCCGACCAGCGCACGGTGAAGGTCGCTGGCTGGCGCCGGTCGTTGATCAGGACCACGCTCTTGCGCACGGTCTCGCCGACGTAGTAGGCGTGATCCTGCTCCGGCCAGTCGGCGCCGGGCCCGGCGATGTAGGCATACAGGGGCCGCAGCAGTTCGGGCATGACCTTGCCCCACTGGGTGGCTTCGAGATACTCGGCTTCGGACGGCAGGCCTGGGAACTGGTAGGTGTTGATATGGCCATTGCCGCGGACGTCGTAGGTAAACACGTCCGGAGCGAAACCGGGCTGCTGCAGGGCGGCCCAAGCGGTTGGCCGCGGCAGGTCCGGCGGGCGTTCCCGCATACCCCAACCACCGGA
>CAILKC010000576.1 GCA_903834675.1 uncultured Victivallales bacterium
ACCTTCGCACCGAGGTCGCATGGTCCGCCCCTTCAGGGCTCAATCTTCGCTGTGGACGGGTACCCAGGGCGTTGCCCTGGGCGCCCGAAACGCCCCCTTGGGGCTGAATACCACGGCCCATCCTTATTGCACAGGTCGCTATGTGTCCCCCTACCTGAGGACGTCGTCGGCGTTCCGTGGCGGAGCCTGTATCATGCAACTGGACTGCCCGGCAGGCTCAAGCGCAACACCTGCACGCAGTTCTGCCACTCGATCTTGCGCAGGGCGTCCTCCGAGAGCTTCCGGTTCTCACGCAGGTCACGGAACAAAGCCACCGTCAGCCAGGTGCCGTTGACGTCGCTGCGCTGGCACGAATCGGTGCCGAAGATGAGCTTGTCCTGGAACTCATCGAGGAACTCTACGCCGAAATTCGGATCGCGGGTGAAGGCGTTGTGGCCGCTGCCTGCGGAGGTGTCGGCCCACAGGTTGGCGTACTGCCGCAGCAGCCTGGGCACGGCGCCGCCAGGTTTCACCGGCCCGGGCGGGTAGCTGGAGCGGCTGGCGGGGACCTCGCCGGAGATCTCGGCCCAGAAGGTCGGCCCGTGGCCGATGAAGACGGTGTCCGGGCAGGTCTGCAGAGCCCGTTCCAGCTTCGGCAGGCCAAAGTCGTCGCGCAGGCCGTAGCCGTTGGGTCGGTCCTGCATATCAAAGAGCACCGGCAGGTCGAAGCGGGCCGCCTGGCGGTACAGGTTGAGGCAGCGCGGGTCGTCAAAGTCCAGCTTGGGCAGGAGTTCCCCCAGCCCTTTGCAGCCCCGGGCCCGGTATTCCTCCAGGAGGTGGCTGAAGTCGGTGGTGGCGCAGTTGCCGTAGCGCGGGTCGATAAGGCAGAAGGGAATGAGACGGTCCGGATAGCGCGAGCAGGCGGCGATGACCTCCTCGGTGCCACACTCCAGGTAACCCCCTTCCGGGGTCTCGCTGAGGGGCAGGATGCAGGTTACATCGATCCCCCAGGCGTCCATCTTGGCGATCAGGTTGGTGGCGTCGATGAACTCCCGCCGGTCCGGCAGGACGCGGCCGATGTGGCCATGGATGTCGAGGCGCATGGGGGTATTCCTTTATGGCTGCTGAAGACGCCGGACAACGTAGCCGCAGCGGGGCTCCCGCGCCACGTGACGGTGGCGCACTGGCGCCGGCGCCTTGGGGTCTTAGGTTACCGGGCCTGCTGCCGGGGCGGCAGCGCGGCGTCAACCTGGAGATCTCTCTGATGCTTCCTCAGATTCCCTTCGGCCAGCGGAGTGGGCTGCGCGTGCCGCGCACCAGTCTGGGTGGCATGCGGCTGCCCGCGGACGTGGACCAGGCCGTCACCGTCGTCCGTCACGCCATCGATGCCGGCATGGTCTACATCGATACCTCGCGGGGCTACGGCGAGTCGGAGATCAAGATCGGCAAGGCCCTGCGCGACGGCTACCGCGAGCGTGTGCTGCTCTCCACCAAGTGGGCCCCGTGGATCACCCGGATCGAGCCCAGCGACGACGCCTCGGCCGACTGCGTGCTGCGGCGCCTCGAGGAGTCCATGCGACGCCTCGACGTCGACGTCCTCGACTTCTACCAGGTCTGGAATCTGCACCTGCCCGAACACTACGAGCAGGCGCGGCGGCCGGGCGGTTTCCTGGACGGCGTACGTCGTGCCCGCGACCGCGGCCTGGTCCGGCACATCGGCCTGACCAGTCACTGGAAGCCCGAGGAACTTGTCGGGATGCTGGGGGAGATGGATTGGTGCGAGGTGCTCCTGGTCTCCTACAACGTGCTCAACCGCGGCTACGCCGAGGTCCTGGCAAAGGCGCGGGAGCTGGGCCTTGGCACGATCGTGATGAACCCGGTGGCGGGCGGGCGTTTCGCCGAGAACTCGGCGGTCTTCCGGCCCCTGCTCGACAAACTGGGGGCGGTCTCCTGCGCCGACCTGGCGATCCGCTACGTACTCTCGAATCCCAACATCGACACCCTCATCTCGGGGGTGAACAAGATTGCCGACGTGGACGACACGCTGGCGTCGGCGGCCCGGGGGCTGTTCAGCGCGGAAGAGTGTGCCGAGGTAGCGGCGTTCGTCGACGGCCTGTCGCGCCGCAACGTCGGCTTCTGCACCGCCTGCGGCTACTGCATGCCGTGTCCGCAGGAGGTGAACATCCCGCAGGTCATGGAGGCGGTCTACACCGAGCGCTTCCTCGGCTTCCACGGGAACGCCGTGGCGCACCAGCGCCTGATCGGCAACAGTCCCTGGGTTCCCGGCAAGGGCGCCGCGGCGTGTACCGCCTGCGGCACCTGCGTGCCCAAGTGTACCCAGCACCTGCCCATCCCCGACGAGATGGCCTTCGCCCGCGAACACCTGAGCTGAGGCCGTGCCGGCGCTCCCGGGAGGCGTCGGCGGCCGCGGTCCACCCCGGGGGCAGCGGACGAAGTTCCCGTCCTTCACGCACCAGCTCTCCACCTGGAAGCCGCAACGTCCTGCCTGGCAGTGGCCTCATCAAGGCGGCGGTTCCAGTCGTAGTCGCCCCAGGCCTCGTCCTCAAGCGCGCCGCACAAGGCCAGCAGCCACTGCTTGTCCGCCGCTTGCGAGCGGCGTCGCAAGCTACTTGGCCTCGCCGATCCTCGCCTCGGCCCAGACGGCGTGATCGCAGCTGATACCGTCGCCGGCGTCGTTCACCTCGAGCCGCAGGCGCTCCGCCTCGCCGAGGGGCACGGCGAGGGCGATCGGAGGCTGCCCCAAGGCCACCGCTGGCGAACGGTAAGCCTCGCGCCAGTCGCCGCCTTTGGTCTGGAGCTGGACGATGAATACGGCACTGCCGCCGCCGGCCCCGTCCATGATCCCGACCGAAGCCTGGAGGGTCTTGCCCCGCCAGGCGCTGGCGTCGTAGACGGCCAGGGCGTTGCGGCCAGTCTCCGGGTGCATGGCCACGCCCTTGGCGTAGATCACCCGGTTGAGCTTTAGCGGCGCCGCGGGGGCCCAGTAGCCGTGGTCACTGGTCACCCCGCCATGGGCGAAGGATTCCAGCGGCGTGAAGTCGCTGAGATAGGCGACCCCCGGCCGGGCGGCGACCTTTGCGCCCAAGTGCAGCGCAAACTCCGCCCGCTTCGGCATCAGGGCGGAGTTCGCTACCTGAAACGTGACCGTGTGTCCCGCGATCAGGCCAGGCGTAACCTGCAGGTGGGCGGTCAGTTGGCAGGTGACGCGGACGCGGTAGCCGGTGGCGGTGAGCGGCTCCCACTTCAGCTCGGCTCCGCGCGGCAGCGGGACGCCATCGGCCAGGACGCGCAGGCTGTCGGGATCCAGGGCGGCGTCCGCACACGAGACCTCGACGGCCAGCTCACGCGGCAACTCGCCCTCGCAGACCGCGGTGATCTCGGGGCCGGCCGGCGTCTCGCGGCCGTCTACCGTGAGGCGGGTGAGCTGCGGTGCGGCGGCCGCCACCGGCGGCGCCGTGGCGCCAAGCACGACGACGGCCTCGGCGTAGGCGGTTGCCGCAGTTGGCAACCCGAAGCGGGCCAGGCCGGACTCGAGGCGACAGGGCAGGGGGGCCAGCGTTTGGTCCAGCGTCAGCGCCCAGGCCTGCGTGGCGGTGGCCGGGACGGGGAGGCTTACGGCGGTGCCCGCCGGGCCCCGCGCGCGGCAGACGACGGTGCCATCGTCCCGGTAAGAGACCGACAACGTGGTCGGCGCACTGGCGCTGACGGACACCCCGCCACCGGCCTCCAGGCGTGTCCCCTGCAGCAGGGCCACCACCCGCAGTTTCCCCGACTCACGGCGGATGACCGCCAGGCGCGCCTGCGCCTCCACCCCCTCGGTCGTGATCCTCTCGGGCGCTTCCGGCGCCGCTACCAGGATGAGGTCCTGACGGTCGCCGACGGTGACGCTCGCGCCGTACCCGCTCGAGCAGGACAGCCGTACGACCTTGGCGCTCTCGGGCAAGCGGGATGGCGAGGGCAGGAGCAGGCTGACGAACTGCGTCGCGACGACCTTCCCCGGCGCCGACAGGGCCAGGTGATGGTCGGGAACTGAGGCGATGTCGGTGCGGAAGGTGTGTGCCTCGGTCTGCACGGCGCCGGGTGCGAGCAGCACCAGCCGCAAGCGCCCGCGCGGCCCTTCCGCCAGAAGGGTCCGCCCGTCCTCCTCCAGGCGCGGCGGCGCCCCGAAGTTGAGGTTCAGCGCGATCTTTGCCGGCTCCACCGCCTCGGCCACGTCTGAGACCACAAAGTACTCGGGCCGGATGAAGGCCAGCGTGCGCAGCACGCGCTTGGCGCTGGCGTAGGCAAGGGTGGCATCGGACTCGGCAAACTCCACCCCCTCGCCCGGCAGGTACTCGGTGGTCACGGCGGCCTTCTGGCGATCACGATGGTTCTGGTCCTCGTCGTTGAAGGTGATGATGTTGTGGCGGGTGCTGAGGTGGAAGAGGTTGGCCTCTGGATCAGCGTAGCCGCAGATCCCCGGGTCGAGGAGCAGGCGCTCGCCGTACGCCTCCAGCACCATCTGATTGCGGTCTGCGCCCGAGCGGGTGGCCGGGCCGCCCTGAAAAGCGAGAAGCGTGTCTCCGTACTGCCAGCCGTTGCGCCAGAAGAGAAAGCCGTCGCTGCGGAAGAGCTTGGTCAGGCCGAGGGCCTCGGGTTGGGCTTGGGTCTCAGGCCGGTACCAGGCCAGCGTCCGCACGTCCCCCGGGGGATTGGCGCCGTGTTGCTGCTCCCACACCGACTGTGCCTGGCCGTCGTGGAAGAAGTGGCTATAGAAGAGTGCCTGGGGACTCCCGACCGCGAAGCCGGAGTAGTGCGCGTCGCTGTAGTTCAGCAACGAGGCCGGCGCGGTGGCAGTGCCACGCATCCAGAGGAACCACTCCAGGGCGTGGCGCAGGCTGGTGCCCTCAACATATTCGGCGACCGGGACCTTCCGTTCCGCTGCCACGGCGCAGGCGATATTCTGCAGGAGCCCCAGCGTGCCCATGCCGTAGCCGACCCCTTCCCGTCCGGCGCCGTCCTGGCCGAAGTAGCCTTTGACCAGCGCGTCCAGGAACTCGAGGTTGGCCGCTTTCGCTTTGTCGACAGCCGGCGCCTGGTCGCCCAGAACCGCCGCGCTCTGCAGGAACATCCACGAATAGACCGCGCCACGGTTGGAGAAGTCGCGGTAACGGGTGCCAGACTGCCACATCCAGTAGTAGACCTTGTCCCGAATCGCCTCACGGACAAGCTGCCGCTCCGCCTCGGTGAAGGTGTTGTACACCCAGTCGTAACCCTGCATGACGTACATAGCGGTATAGGACTGGTTGAGCTGCGAGCCCAGGGTGCCGGAGAAGCCGAAGGGATAGCGGGCCGGCATCCCGCGCCCCCACCAGTCGATCTGGCAGACGGTGAGAATGCCGCGCCGGGCAATGTCGGCGTAGCGCGGCTCGCCCGTGAGAGCATACGCCAGCGCCGGCGCCGTGATCCAGGAGCTGTAGGGAATGCTCGGCTCGCTCGCTGGGGTGAACTCTGCCATGGACGGGTGGGTGAACTCGTCCACGACCTTCTCCGGCTCGGCGCTGAGCGCGGCGTCAGCCTGCTTCTTGAGGTTCTCCCACATCTTCGCCGACGCGCCGCTGGTGATCTTCTGGCGCAGGGCGGGGAGGTCGTTCCGCGAGAAGTAGAAGCCAAAAGGCACGCCGTCCGTCAGCACATCCTGGGTCGGCAGGCGTGGCCGCACGTCGTGGGTGGCAGGCCGCCAGACCGGCCCGAATGGCGGGCTGCCCCGCCGATGACCGACGATCCACTGCAGGATGCTGATGACCTCACGGCCTGCCTCCGTCCGCCGTGCGCCTGGGAGGTCGCCGGCTTCCAGGCGGACGGCCTCCAGACGTTTCCCGTCAAGCGGCAGGGTCAGGTCAGCAAAGCCATCTGCGCCGGGGCGCTTCGCCTCGCCCTGCACCCAGGTGCCATCCACCTTTGCCCACAGCGTCACGTAGCGCCCCGACGAGCCGGACACATGCCAAACGAGTGCGTCATAGGCACTGACGTCGGCGAGCAGCTCACGCTCGAAGACGGCGCGCTGGGAGCGGGTCGGATCCTCCTCATAGATGAACTCCAGCCAGCACCAGTAGGCCCGACAGCGCAGCGCTGTACCGGGGGTGGACGCCGCTGGCGTCGGCTTCCAGGCGCTCAGGTCTCGGAAGGTGCTGCTGTAGCTGGCGTCGAGGATGTCCAGGTTCGGACCGGCAGGATGCAGGGGACTATCGGTGGTCAGGGCCAGGCGCTGCACGAGTAAGACCGAGCCCCCGAACTGCGTGTCCACCCGCTCCAACTCGATGCGGCGGATGGCGTCAAAGCCGCGCGGCTGGCCGACCGTGGTGCAGCAGTAGGGCTCGATCTGCAAGTCGTTCTGGCCCCGCCAGTCCACGCTGAAGATCAGCTCGTAGCGCTGGTTCGCATCGGGGGCGTGCAAAATGAGGCGCACACGATCACCGGTCATGCGCTCAGAGAACAGGCGCAGCTTCAGCGTGCGCCAACCGCTGCCCTCGACCGCGAGGGGACGACCGAGGCGCGGCGTCTCATCCAGCGCCCAACGGAGTGCGGTCTGGCCCGCCGTGCCGGGCATCGGCGCCCGAGTGGCCGCTTCGCCCCAGGCCGTGACCTCGCCTTTCAGGTCATCCAGGACCAGCTCAGCCGCCTGGGCCAGGACGCCTCCCAGCAGCACGGACAGCACCGTGGCCAACGTGCCGGTCATCCGCGTGCGTGTCCCGTCTGCGGAACGCCTGACAGACCGTCGGAGGCTAGGCTTGAGGATGAACTCCATGAA
>CAILKC010000577.1 GCA_903834675.1 uncultured Victivallales bacterium
GCAACGGCCTGATCTACGCCTCCTCGTCCGCCTGGGATGATCCGATCAACCATGCGGGCGTCCTTCAGGAGGTCGGTGGGACGATCCATACCAAGGATGAGCAGACGCCGCATATCATCACGCAGTTGCCCTCGACGGTTGCCAGCCTTGGCGGCGTGCTCCTCGTGAAGAACGATGGCAATCAGCAGCGGATCAAGCGTGCCCGGCTTTCAAGGTCCGTGGACGGCGCCACCTGGTTCCCTGTTGCAGAGACGGAAGCCATGCCCCGCCAATGGAAAGTCAGCGTCCCCGCAGGAACCGCCGCCCGTTGGCTGAAGTTTGAGGCGCTCAACGAGAAACCGGAATTCTTGCATCTGCGCAATTTCATCGTCACTGAAAATCCTTAACCCCGAGAGAGACGAAAATTATGAAAGGTTGCCTGATGATTTGGAATCGTGGATTGATGGCCAGTGCGCTTCTTGCAGTTGCTCCGCTCTGGGGCCAGCCGACGTCCAGTCCGGCGGGATCACCTTACGCGGCCGTCAGCGCCCAGGCGGCCCAGACGAAGAAGGACTATGCGATCTTTTTCGAAGGGCCTGAATGGTTGCCGGAGAGTGCGCAGGTCCGAAAACTCTGGGACGCCTCGCTGTTTGCCGCCAAATCGCTCACCTTCGCAGGGTGTGCCATCTTTTCAATCGCCGAGCAGGTAAACCACCATAAGATGCCGGCGAAGGAGCGCCCCTCTGTCCTGCCCTACAACCTGCCGGCCGTCGTGCTCTTCGATGCCTCCGGACAGGCATACGCCGCCAGCGAGGGGTTGACTCAGGTAAACGCCAAGCAGGTCTTCGCGGCACTGGCCGGAGAGGCTGCGCGGCGGGTGAAGCGCGATGAGTGGATCGATAAGGCGCGCGCTGCAAAAGGGGTGGAAAAAGCGAAGCTCCTGGGTAAGGCGCTCGATCAGGTCGCCTTCGAATTTGCTCGGCAGCATCGCGCCCTGATCGCTGAGATCAAGGCCGCAGATCCTGAGGATGCCAGCGGCTATACCTTCAAATACACCTTCAGCGCCGGGGGCTTCCACGAGAAGAGCGCCCATCCGCTTATCCGTGAAAAGAAGTATTCAGAACTCTTTGCCCTCGTGGATAAACATCTACGCAATCCCGTGCTCCTCCCGGAACAGCGGCAGGCCCTGCTCAGCGCCAAGATGCAGGGGTATCGCGCGTCAGAGGATATTCCAAAGGCAGTCGAGACCTTGCGCGCGATTCAAGCCCTCGCCCCTTCCTCGGAGCTTGGCAGGGGCGCCCCGGAGTACATCCGCCTGCTGACGGAACCGGTGAGGCTGAGCGCCCTCCGCTGGGAGACGACGGACAACCGCCCGGTATGGCTGCCCATGGTTGTGAATGCGGACCCTGCCGTCACGGGGCCGGGCCGCTACAAAGTCGAGTTCCGCCACAAGCAGGGGCACACACGCTTCCGGCAGGTCTCCCTCAAAGCGGGCACCCGGACGCTTGTCGCAGTCCCCAATGAGAAACAGGCAACCACGGTGGA
>CAILKC010000578.1 GCA_903834675.1 uncultured Victivallales bacterium
ACCGTATCTCCACCAGACGGCGGTGGCGGCCCACCGTATCTCCACCAGACGGCGGTGGCGGCCCAGCGCATCTCCACCAGACGGCGGTGGCGGCCCAGCGCATCTCCACCAGACGGCGGTGGCGGCCCACCGCATCTCCCCCAGACGGCGGTGTGGGCTTACGCCTGGCGCGGCGGATGGGTATGGCTATGGTTGTTCGGCGGGCGGTGACGGCGGGTGCCGCCAGCGCTATCCGCTCAGCAGAATGGGTCCATCGCAGTGAATGACGAGAGCAGCACAACCAGCCTCGGCCTGGCTCTGGAGATGCGCGGGGTGCGCAAGGCTTTCACGGGGACGCTGGCCGTCGACGGGGTGGACTTCAGCGTCCAGGCTGGCGAGGTGCATGCGCTGGTGGGTGAGAATGGCGCGGGCAAGTCGACCTTGATGAAGATCATCGCGGGCGCGCTGCCTGATTACGAGGGCGAGGTGCGCATCAATGGGCTGCCGGTGCGCCTGAGTTCGCCGGCCGTGGCGCGGCAGTACGGCATTGGGATGATCTACCAGGAGCTGAGCCTGGCGGGTCCGGTGAGCGTAGCGGAGAACATTCTGGCCGGGCGTCTGCCGGTGCGGGCGGGGGTGGGGCTGGATCGGCGGCGGTTGAGGGCCCTGGCGCAGGCGGCTCTGGAGCGGGTCGGGTTGACGGTCGACCCCGCTCGGTTGGTGGAGGATCTCAGTCAGCACGAAGCCCAGTTGGTCGAGATTGCCAAGGTGCTGCATGGGCGCCCCTGCATCCTGGTGCTGGACGAACCCACCTCGGCCCTTTCGCGCGAGGAGGTCGAGAGGTTGTTCGGCATCATTCGTCGGCTGCGGCGCGAGGGCCTGGCGCTGGTTTACATCTCGCACCATCTGCCGGAGATCTTCCAGATTGCCGACCGGGTGACGGTGTTGCGCGACGGTCGGCGCATCGCCACCTGCGCCATCGGCGAGGTGACCCCCGAGAGGCTGATTGAGTTGATGGTCGGTCGCGCTGCGGCCGTGCTCCGCCACCCGGCCGCGCAGCGCGCTGACGGGGCGGTGCGCCTGCGGGGCTCGCGGCTGAGCCGGCAGGGCTTTTTCCATGATATCTCCTTCGCGGTCCGGGCGGGCGAGGTGCTTGGCATTGGCGGGCTGTCCGGCGCCGGCCGCACGGAGTTGGCGCGGGCCGTCGTGGGCCTGGACCGGCTCGACGAGGGCAGTCTTGAACTGGACGGGCGACCCTTCCGGCCGCGGGACCTGGCCGAGGCCATTCGCAGCGGCGTGGCGTATCTCACCGAAGACCGGAAACGGCAGGGCTTGGCGTTGCGGCTGACCACGGCGGAGAACATTGTGGCCGCCATCCTGCCGCGTCTGTCCCGTTACGGCCTGTTTCGAGCGAGCGCTGGCGCGGCCACGGTGCAAACGCTCACGGCCGCGTTGCAGGTGCATCCGGCGGAGGGCTCGGCGCTGGCCTGGAGTCTCTCCGGCGGTAATCAGCAGAAGGTGTTGCTGGCCAAGTGGCTGGCGGTAGGTCCGCGGGTGCTCATTCTGGACGAACCAACGCGCGGTGTGGACATTGGCGCCAAGGTGGTGATTCACGAAGCCATCGAGCGCCTGGCCGCGACGGGGACAGCCATCATCCTGATCTCCTCCGACCTGCCCGAACTGCTGGGGCTGTCCGCTCGTATCCTGGTGCTGCGCCGGGGCCGGGTGGCGCGTGAGCTGGCGCGGCCCGAGTTCAGCGAGGAAACGTTGTTGCTGGTGGCCGGCGGCGGAGGTGCGCATGGCTGATGGCCGGCAGCGTCTGTTCAGCCGCGGCGCCTGGGTCGCCAGTCGGCTTGGCGTCTACGTCGTGGTCCTGGCGCTGGGAGTGACGGGGGCTCTGGTCAGCCCGCGCTTTCTGACGGCCACCAATCTGCTGAACGTGGTGGACAGCGTGACGCTGCTCGGGATCGTGGTGACGGGCGTGGCCTTCGTCACGTACTCTGGCCACTACGCCGACCTCTCGGTGCCCACCACCATGGCCTTTGCCGGGGTGGTCGCGGTCGAGTTGCTGCGCTGCGGGTTCGGCGTTGCTCTGGTGGCTGGACTGGGTGTGGGACTGGCCACCGGACTGATCAATGCCGTGGTGATCGGCCGCTGGCGGGCCAATCCGATCATCTGGACGCTGGCCATGTCGTATGTGACCAAGGGCCTGATGCGCTGGCTTTGGCTCAACCGGCAGATTTACCCCGAGGTGAAGAGCGGCGAGACGGGTGCCGGGCACCTGTTCATCCAGCTCTACCGGGGCGAGGTACTGGGCCAGATCACGTTGCCGTTGCTGGTGCTGGCGGCGCTGGCCGTCGGGGCGCAGTTTGTGCTGCGGCGCACGGTCTTCGGTCAGCAGCTCAAGCTGGTGGGGGCGAACCTCGAGGCCGCCCGGCTCAGCGGCGTGCGCACCGCGCGCACGGTCGGGATCGCCTTTGTGCTCTCGGCGCTGGCGGCTGCGGTGGCGGGCCTCTTCATCACCTCCCTCGCCAAAGTCGGGGCGTACTACAATGGCGAGGGTTACGATTTCGATGCGGTCACCGCCATCGTCCTGGGCGGCATGACCCTTTCCGGCGGGCGGGGCGACATCGTCGGGGCTCTGGGTGGGGTGCTGGTCATCGGTCTGATGAGCAATCTGATGACCCTGCTGGGGATCGATACCTTCTCACAGCGGATCATCAAGGGGATCGTTTTCATTGCCGCGGTCGGGATCAGTGCCGCGCTGCTGCGGAGACTGGGGCGTGACGATGTCTAAGCCACGTCTTCAAGGCGTGTTACAGTGGGTGGGTGAACAGCGCATCTACCTGCTGTTCTGCGCCACGTTGCTGGTCATGTCGCTGTGGGCGCCGAAGTTTCTGAACCTCTACAACCTAACCATCATCGCCAAGTCGATGAGCCTGAACGCGCTGGTGGCCGCCGGCTTCACCGTGGTGATGATCTGCGGTGAGTTGGACTTGTCGGTGAGCTCGACGCTGACGCTGGGAGCGATGCTGGTGATCGGCTTGCGGCCGACGCTGGGCTGGGGCGGTAGCTTCCTGGTCGCTCTGGGCTCCGGCATGCTGGTCGGCTGGCTCAATGGCGTCCTGGTCACCAAGGCGCGCATCCACTCGTTCATCGCCACGCTGGGGACCATGACCGTGGCGCAGGGCGTCATCTACATGTATAGCCACGGCTCTTCGGTCAGCGTCACGGGGGCTGGCGACTTCGCCCTGGCCGATTTTCTGGAGACGCCGTGGCTGCCGATGCTGCCGCCGCGGGTGCTGGTGACGGTGGGGTTGGTGGCGGTGATTCAGTGGTTTCTGTCCTGCACGCGGCCGGGGCGTAACCTCTACCTGGTCGGCGGCAGCAAGGAGACAGCCTGGCTGGCGGGGTTGAACCCGCACACCTACGTCACCGCGGCCTTTGTGCTTTCCGGTTTCACCGCGGCGCTGGGTGGGGCGCTGTTTGCCATGGGCATCAGTTCGGCCACCACCGACTTGGGCGTGAGCGCGCTGATGGATGTGATCAGCGCGACGATTATCGGCGGCACGGCCATGTCTGGCGGCCGTGGCAGTGCGGTGCGCAGCGCCCTCGCGGTGTTGACGTTTGCCGTTATGTTTAACGGGTTTAACCGGCTCGGCTTCGGCAGCGAACTCCGCATCTTTGTGGCCGGGCTGGTGCTGGCGGTGGTGGTGTTGCACGAGGCCTGGAGCCGACACCGGCACGAGCAACGGCGCGGGCGCCGGGCCGACCTGATGGCGGAGTTGGAGCTAGGCCGCGGTACACCTGACGGAGGACAAGCAGGATGAAACGATTCGCGCTGTCTCGGGTCGCGGGCGCCCTCGTGCTGGTGCTGGCGGGAGGGTGCGGGCCGAAGTCGGCCGCACCGGTGGCGCCGGCGTCAGCGTCAGCGGCGGCGCCGACCGCGGGCGCCGTCTCCACCCTGCAGCAGTCTCTGGCTGTCGACCTGTCCGGCCTGAAGTCGGCCGACGGGCAGCCTTTGCTGCTGGCGTTGGAGAAGAAGACGCCGCCGCCGCGCCCCGCCGATCCGGCGGCCCTGCCCGAGACCGATCCGCTGCACTGGTACGACATGGAGTACGCCGGCTGGAGCGCCGCCAAGGAGAACATTCCGCCGTCACCGAAGGATGGCGCCATCGGCAAGCACGTCATCACCATCATCAACGGCGATCACCCTTACCTGACGGCCTACAGTGCCGGCATGCGCAAGGTCGCCGAGGCCTACCGCCTGGAGCTACGGGTGCTGTCGCCGAACTGGAAGGTGGACGTCCAGAACCAGATGCTGGACGAAGCGATCAACGATCGGCCGGACCTGATCATCCTGATTCCGCTCGACGCCAAGGTGGCCGTGCAGCAGGTGCGCAAGGTCAATCAGGCTGGCGTGCCGATCATCCTCAGTAACATGCACCCCGACAACGAGGCCATGAAGTTCGCCATCGGCTGGACCGGCCCCGATGACTGGGGCCAGTTCCGGATGCTGGCACGTGCCTGGGCCGACAAGCTCGGCAAACAGGGCGGAGTCTGCTACGTGCGCCACGCGCCCGGCGGCTCCCCCTTCTTCGCTCGCACCTTCGCCCCCATCTCCGAACTCACGGGCTACGCCCCTGGGATCAAGGTCCTCGACCTGCAGGCGCCCGGCTTCGAAGCCGCCAAGACCCAGCAGGTCGTCGCCGACTGGATCACGCGCTTTGGCGCGGAGCTGAAGGGCATCTGCGCCGCCGATGATTCGGCCCAGGCTATCGGCATCATCGAGGCCTGCCGGAAGGCCGGTCGCAGCGACATCGTGGTCATCGCCGCGGGCAACAGCAAGATCGGCATGGATGCGGTCAAGGCCGGCAGCCTCCAGGCCATCACTTACCAGTCCGCTGAAGCCGATGGCGCCGTCGCCCTCAAAGCCGCCGCAGACTGGTTCAACGGCGCTGAACTGGAGCCCGTGCGTTACCTGCCCAAACACGTGATCACGTCGGCCGACGTGGACCAGTATATGCCGGCGCAGTGGTGAGGTCCCCCATGAGTATGTTTGAGACCACGGGCAAGAGTCAAGGCCAGAGCCGCCGCAACGCCAACACGCGGCGTAAGCTGGAGCGGATGCGCCAGACCTTGCGCCACGAAGAACCGGACCGCGTCCCCATCAGCGACTTCTTCTGGGGTGGTTTCACCCGGCGTTGGGCGGCGGACCTGGGCCTGCCGCCGGACGCTAATCCCTACTACCACTACGATCTGGACTGGATCGCGACCGTGCCGAATCTCGATCCCTGGATCCGGCCTTTCGAGACCCTGCGCGAGAGCCAGGATGAGGTCGTGGTCAAGACCGGTTTTGGCGCCATCATGCACAAGGTCTTTGCGCTGCCGATGCCGGAGATGGTGGCCTGGGAAATCGCCGAGTTCGAGCAGCTCGAGCGGGCCGTTTTCGATGATCCCGGCGACCGGCGCCGGTTCCATAGCGCGGGCGACAGCCAGATCCTCGGGGTCGGCGACGGCTTTCAACGGAACTCGCCGGCGTGGATCGACACGGTGCGCTCGCTGCACCCCGACTTCCCCGTGTTCGGCAGCATCATCGAGGTCTCCGAGTGCCTGACCCGACTGGTCGGGCAAGCCAATGCCATGTTGTGGACCGGCCTCTATCCGGAGCAGATGGGGCAGGTGGCGAACCGCCTGGGCGAGTTCTATCTCGAGTGTGCCAAGGCCGAGATGGCCGCCGGGCGCGGCCTGCTGGACGGCTTCGTGATCTGGGGCGACGTGGCCTACCAGGCGGGCACCTTCACCTCGCCGGCCTACTGGCGCGAGTACTACAAGCCCTGGGTGGCACGCATCACCGCGGCAGCCCATGAGCAGGGCCTGCCGGTGATCTACCATGGCTGCGGCAAGATTCATGCCCTGCTCGACGACTTCATCGAGATCGGCGTCGATGCGCTTAACCCGCTCGAGGTCAAGGCCGGCATGGATGCGGTGGACTTGCGCCGTCGCTACGGCCAGCGCCTGGGCCTCTGCGGTAACAGCGATATGCAGGTCTGGGAGACCGGTGACCCGGCCCGCATCCGTCGGGAGGTGCTGCGCAAGCTCAACGCGGCGCGTGGCGGCGGCTACATCTTCCAGTCTGATCACTCGGTCTCCAGCGCCGTCTCCGGTCAGACCTACGACGCCATCGTCAAACTGGTGCGCGAGGTCGGGCGCTACCCCCTGGAACTGGGCGAGTACACCGAGGAGATCTGACGTGAAACGCTACGGTATGGTACTCGGGCTCAAGGCCGACAAGATCGCCGAGTACAAACGCCTGCACACCGCCGTCTGGCCGGAAGTCCTGCGCCAGATCGCGGCCTGCAACCTGCGCAACTACACCCTCTACCTGCGCCGCCTGCCCGATGGTAAGTACTACCTGTTCAGCACCTTCGAGTACGTCGGGGTGGACCTCGCCGCCGACCTGGCGGCGATGGCGGCGGACCCGGCCACGCAGCGCTGGTGGGCCCTGTGCATGCCCTTCCAGGAGCCGCTTCCGGATCGCGCCGAGGGCGAATGGTGGGCCAGCATGGAAGAGGTCTTCCACTGCGATTGAGGCGCCCGGCGGCGCGGTTCGTTGTCCCGGCTTCAGCCGGTCCCAGCCCGGGGGGATTCCGGCTTCCGCCCTGCGGGCGGCCCAGCCTGGGGCTGGAAAGCCGGTACACCGAGCCCTGTCCGTCTCGCCGCAGGCGAAACCAAGCGCACTCGCCGATCTTGAACCCGCGCCGGGCCAGACTTCACGGGCCTTACTTGCCCTCGTTGAGCCCTGATTGACAGCCCTCATCGCGGTGTTATGGTTATGCTGAAAGGTAACACCGACGATGAATACTCCCGAACTAAGCCGGTTCAGCGTATCGATGCCGAGCGACCTGGTGAGGCAGCTTGACGGCATGGTGGAGGAGAAGGGCTACGGCAACCGTTCGCAGGCGGTGGCGGACATGGTGCGGGCGCACCTGGTTGAGCATCATGGGCAGATGGGCGAGCACGAGATTGCCGGCACGGTGACCCTGGTCTACGACCACCACAAGCGCAACATTCAGGCGCTGCTGACCGACATCCAGCACGAGCACCAGCACGAGGGTCTGATTCTGGCGACGCTGCACGTCCACCTCGACCACAGCAACTGCATGGAGGTGCTGGCCGTGCGCGGTCCGGCGAGTGCGGTCAAGCAGGTGGCGGACCGCCTGATTGCGGCCAAGGGCGTCAAGCATGGGAAGCTGACCGTGACCACGACGGGGAAAGAGTTTGGGGGGGCAAGTCACCATGCACATGGCTGATGCCTTGGTTTCCCCGGCGGTGGGCGGGACGTTGTGGGCGACGAGCGCGGGGTTGCTGGGCTGGTGCGCCCGCCAGGTGCGGCAGACGGCGGACGCCGGGCGGGTTCCCATGATGGGCGTGCTGGGCGCCTTCATCTTCGCGGCGCAGATGATCAACTTCTCGATTCCGGGCACGGGCTCGAGTGGGCATCTGGGTGGTGGCCTGATCCTGGCGATTCTGCTGGGGCCGGCGGCGGCGTTCGT
>CAILKC010000579.1 GCA_903834675.1 uncultured Victivallales bacterium
AGCCCCGAAGGGGCGCCATCCCTTCTGCCTCTTCAGCCCCGAAGGGGCGCCATCCCTCAGCCCAGGGCAGCGCCCTGGGTACCGGGCATACCCCAGATTCTCAGCCCCGAAGGGGCGCCATAGGTCGAGGAAGAGTTGCTCCGAACCGCGCAGGTGCTGCATTCGTTCGAAGGGGTTCGGCATCGGCGCCCACATGGGGATCATAAACCGGAGGGCCTTGACGACCCGTTCGCGTGAGGTCATGGGCCAGCGACCTCCGTGTAGGTGCCATGATCCTGCCAGGCCCGGATCATGGCCCGGTAGTTGGCCAGCGGTACATCCGCCTGAACCGCATTCGACGCTCCCAGGACTAAGCCGCCATCGTTCTTGCAGGTGGTGAGCAGATGCGCAGTTGCCGCGTAAATCTCGTCCGGGGTTCCCAGCAGCAGCAGGCCGCAGTCGATATTCCCGCACAGGCACAGGCGATCCCCGACGATATCCTTGGTGCGGCGCATGTCCATGCCGGCCACCGGATCGATGGCCTGAATGGCGTCCAGCCGGGTCGCTGCGATACGGTCCATGTAGCGGGCCAACTGGCCGTCGGTGTGCAGGATGCAGCGCAGGCCCAGCGCGTGGATGGCGTCAGCCCAGCGGTCGAGATAAGGGTAGACCCAGCGCTCCATCTGCGTCGGACTGAAGAAGGGCCCGGAGTTGTCGGCGATGTCGGAGGCCGACATGATCACGTCGGCGCCAGCGTCGCGAAAGCGCCGGGCCGTTTCCAAGCCGCCGGACAAGGTGCTTTCGGCCTGACGGTCGATGCTCTCCGGGTCTTCGAACAGGCGGACGCAGAACTCCTCGCTGTAATCTGCTCCAAGAATGCCGCCGGCGTTGGCTACGAGCGCCAGGTCGCGAGGGGCCAGCCGACGCAGGATCTCAAGCTGGGCGAAGCGTGTATCGCCGGGCATCACGTAGTAGGCCAACTGGCCCGGCGCGGCATGCCAGTAGGCGTTGGGGGTGGTCAAGGCGGCATACTGTAGGTCGGCACAGGTCGCGAGCAGGATCTCGGCGTTGGCGTGCAGGGCTCGTTCCCGTTCCGGCGGCGTCAGCGCCTCAAACTCACGCCCCAGCACGACATGCCGACCTGACGCCGCGTCCCAAGCCTGGAATTCGATCTCCCAGATGGGCACCGCACCCAGCGGTCGCTGGCAGTCCAAGGCGGCCAGGAAGTCATCGCGTTTGCTCATTGAATATCCTCAGCGCTTGACCCGCCCGGAAGCGAAAATGGCAGGGCCATAGGTGGACTGTCAGCGTTTCGGGGTGACCTCGAGATGGACGCGCGTGGTCAAGGAACCTCTGGCACCGGCATGGCGGAAGCCGATGGTGGCCAAGTCGCGGCAGCCGAGACGGCGCGCGGGGACCACGGTCACGGTGGCGCCGTCCGGCGGCACAATGAACACCCGTCCGCGCTTGCCGGTGATGACGACCTGACCCTTCTCCTGCGTAACGGGCAACGGCGTATGCCAGAGAAACTCCACCCCCGCACCGTTAATGCGTTCGTACTCGTCCGCGATGGATATCTCTCCGGGCGTCGGCGAGGTGAAGCGGCGGCTCCAGATTCTGTAGTGTTCAGGCCAGAGCACTCCGGGGCTGAACTCAGCAGCAAACGCGGTGGCATCGCCTTTGGCGTCCGGGACCACGGCCACCGGAGCGGGGTTTTGCGCTGCCGAGCGCGCCGCACCGGTGGCCACGACCGGCACCAGCAGGTTGTGGTTCTGCGCGTGTTTCATGGTGTTCGCCGCGGCCTCGGCGTAGGTCAGGCCGCCGGGGTCGGCGGCGAACGTGTCGCCGGCGAACTCGAGGACAAAACTGCCGCGGTCCTCGTGGTTGTGTCCGGCCTGTGCCGGGCCGCCGCAGACCACCAGCTTGACCCACTCGCCGTCGAGTTTCCGCGTCGACGCGGCGAAACCGCTGGCGGGCAAGCGCACAAACGGCTCGTAGCTGTCGGGATTCACACCGGTAAGGTCCGGGGCGGGTAAGGCCCAGAGCGCCAGCCGGTCGTGCGGGTCCCTCCACTGAGCGGCGAGCAGTCGCGCCGCGGCGCCGCCGGGACGAATCTTGGCCAGCACTGCCAGCACCGAGGGGGTCACGCCAGCCCAGGGACCACCCTGTGCATCGCTGCTGAGAATGAGGGACTTCGGCTGCTCGGTGCTGCGGAAGACCTCCAGGTAGTCGTCGGTCCACGTCAGCAACGGCGGCAGCAGATCGCGCAGCGGCTTGCCGCGTGCATGGCCGTAGATGGCCAGGGCCGGCAGTGCGTTGTCCAAGGTGTAGGCCATGTAGCCTGTGCCTTCGGGGAAGCCGCCGTCGGCGGCGAAGATCCGGCCCAGGCTCTCGTTCAGCTCGGCAAAGGCAAGATCGGTGTACGGCGGGACATGGCCCCAGGCGGCCTGCTTCTCCAGCAGAGAGTAGACCGCCAGGCGCCCCATGGAGAAGACCGCCAATTGGTTGCAGCCGAAAATGTACGGGTGGCGCCAGGTCACGAAGTTGAGGTTGCCCAGCCCGTCCTCTGCCAGTCGGCGCACGATGAGGTCGCGGCCGGCTGGGGTCAGCCAGGCCCCGGCCAGGTCCGCGGCCACGGCCACCTCGTAGCAGACCCAGGCCTGGGCAAAGGAGCGCTGTTCCCAGGCACTGTCGGGGAAGGCGGTGATGAAGTCCACGTCCCAGTGGGGGATGAGGGCACGCTGGACAGCCGCCTTGGCCACCTCGCGCAGCGACGGTAGGTCGGCGACCAGGGCGGCCCTCTGGGCGGCGTCGAGCAGACTGAGGCCCTTGCCATCCTGGGTTCTGAGTCCGCCGGGGCCCGGGTTCTCCTTGCGCCCAAAGAGGTTCTGATTGGCCCCACCTAGATGAGGCGCGATCGTCGCCTCGCTGCGCAGACCGAGCGGCTCCACGCCGGCCGCCAGGAGTGCGGCCTGTTCCTGCCGGAAGGACGCGGTGGGGCAGAGGAGGTTGTAGAGCGGCGCCGCATCAGCGGGGTCGGGTTCCGAGCGGAGGAATGCGTCCAGCGGCTGGGCCGAGAAGAGCCGCCACTGTTCCACCTCCAGAGCCGCCCGTTCCGGGTCGCGCAGGCCCAGCCACAGCAGGTTGCCGGTCACGGGCCCGGCAGCCGCGGCGCCGAGCGCGATCTCGACGCTCTGGACTTGCCTCGCCTGCGGCAGCGGCAGGGCGTGCTGGTCGGTGTGCGAAACGCTACAGACAAAGGCCTGTTCGAAGCGGCCGGTGTCGGTCACGGCGCGCAGGGCGATCGTGGTACCCTTGGGGAATCCCGAGCTCAGGACCAGCTGCGAGTAGGGCCCCATGGCCACACCGGCCCCGGCGTAGGTTCGCCTCAGGGTCGGCCCCTGGCCGGACGCGGCCGCGGTCCAGTCGACGGTTATCATGCACCAGTATTGTCGGCAGTCGGCCTGCACGCCGTCCTTCCCCTGGGACCACTTCTGCCAGGCCGCGAGCGTGGGGTCCCAGAACGGCTCGATGACCGCATCGCCGCCGCTCACCGGCGTCACCCGGGCGTCCAGTGCCGGCCGCGCCGTGGCGCTCGTCTCGTCCCCGTGCGTCGACTCGCATGCTACCATGGTGGTCAGCACTACGGCGGCGGTGCCTTTGATCATGGTCAGGGTGTGCATCTCAAACTCCCTCGCCGGTCACCTGTTGCAGCGCGGCCAGGTCCCGCCTCATGGTCTGAGCTGGATCGTGCCGCGGCCGTTGGCCAAGTGCGTTTCGTCGATGTGCAGCGTTGTCGTTTCGCCCGTCGTCTCTACCGTGAGCGGACCGGCGGCAACGGCCGGGTGGACTCGACGACGAGGGCGCTCTCCAGGGCGATTCAGACGCCGCGCCCAGGCCGTCGTCCTCAGAAGCAGCACGCACGGACTAGGCCTGTCCCGGCGGCGGCACCGGGCAGGGCGGGCGCGCCGCGACGGGGAGCGGGTCGCCCATGGCCTCCATCATCTCGAGCAGGCGCTGCCAAAGCTGGCGGGCGACCGCATCGATCTCGCTGGCGACATAGCGAGGCCGCGGATCGGGCGGGGCCCAACGGTCCTTGCCCCAGAGCGGCGTGCCGCCCTCCAGCGCCTGCGGCTGCCACAGTTCGCGGCGCCACGGCGCCAACAGGTCCGTCACCTCATCGGCGTCGCGCTCGAGGTCGAACAACTGGAAGCGGCGAGCGTCGGCGTACCAGATCAGCTTCCAGCGCTCGGTGCGCACGGCGCGCTGCACGTGGACCAGCGCTCCGCCCTTGGTCCGCGGCACGCAGAACTCGCAGAGGACGGCAGCGCGGACGCGCTCGGACTGGCCGCGGAGCACGGGCGCCAGGCTATGCCCACCGCTGGCCGAGGCGGGGCGCGGCACTCCTGCCAGTTCGCACAAGGTCGGAAACAGGTCCATGTGATGACTCAGGGCGCGGGAGCGACCCCCGGCAGGCACCCCCGGACCGCACAGAATCAGCGGGCTGGCGATGCTGTGGTCGTACAGGTTTTCCTTGCCGAGCAGGCCGTGGCTGCCTACGGCCAGGCCCTGGTCGCCGGTGAACACGATCACGGTGTTGTCCAGTTGCCCAGCCGCCCGCAGCCGGCCGAGCAGCAGCCCGATGCTGTGGTCCAGGTGGCTGATGCTGCCGTAGTAGCGGCAGCGGTAACGGCGCATGGCCTCATGTGTCCGCGGCCAGTTCTCCAGCAGCTCGTCCCGGATCGTCATGACCCCATTGTCGAAGGGATGCTCGGGCAGGTGATTCGGGAAGAGCGGCATCCGGCCGGCCTCGTACATCGTGTCAAACGGCGGCAGGCTGTCGTGCGGATCGTGTGGCGCGGTGTAGGCGAGGTAGCAGAACCAGGGCTTGTCCGTCGGCGCCGCCGCGATCTCCGCGCTGGCCGCGCTGGTGAACAGCTCGGTGCTGTGCCCCTCCACCGTGGCCTCGCCCTCCTTAAAACGCATCCAGTGGCCATGCTGCCGATAGTCGTTGAGGTTGTCAGAGGGGAAGACCTGGCGAGTGCGGGCGTAGCCCTTGTCGCGGGGATGCCCGTCGTTGTGCCACTTACCGACGTGGATGGTGTGGAAGCCGGCATCCTGGAAGGCCCGCGGCAGCAGCGTCAACTCGGGGTTGATCGGCATGCCGAACCAGGGCACCCGGTTGCGGAACGAGTCGCAGCCGGTGAGGATTTCGGCGCGCGCCGGCGTGCAGATGGGCGTGGTGCAAAAGTGGCGCTCAAAGGCGAAGCCACGCTGCACCAGCCCGTCCAGGGTCGGCGTGTGAATATGCGGGTTGCCCAGCGCCCCAATCGTGTCGTAGCGCTGGTCGTCGCTGACGATCAGCAGCACATTCGGGCGGCCGGATGGGGGGGTATTCGCTGGTCCCACTGCCTGTTCTCCCTTGGTCTGGACGGGCGGCCCGGAAAGGGCTCTTCAGAAGTCACTCACGGCTCACGCTCTCCACGTTACCCCTACTTATCTGGCGCGTCCAGCTTCATGGCGGCCTGGGCTACGTTCCAGCGGTAGTAGTTCAGGGTACTCGAGTCCCAGTTGTTGGCCGGGTCCAGCAGCGTTTCCTTGACCGCGTCGCGGACCTCCTGCAGCACCGCCCTGCCCTCGAGGGCCGCCGCCGCGCCGCCGCGGCCGGCTTTTTCCGCCGCCGCCAGACGCTCCTCCAGGAGTTGGATGTAGCGGTAATCATCCACGCCCTCGCGCTGCATCAGCATGCCGATGGAGGGCAGCACCTCCCACTCCGGGGTGTAGGAGCAGTCGCAGGAGACCCGAGCGCCGGTGGGCAACGCGGTGTAGGGGTCGGACACGTCGCCGTCGTAGGTGAACGACCACTGCGCCCGCAGCCCCGCCCCGACGCGCCACGGATAGAAGCCATAGGTGAACCGGCTCGAGCCGATATTGTAGAGCCCGAGCGTGCTGCCGCTTCCACGGATCTCGGCCAGCGTCTCGTCGGTGATGGGGAAGCCACTGTTCGGAACCGTGATATCCAGCAGTGACATGTACTCACGCGCATCGGCAACTCCGAGCGTCGAGATGCAGGTCTGAAAGCCGCCCGGCACCTGCGCTTTGACCTGGTTCAGCGCCTTGAGTAACTCGCGGCCATAGCGGGCGCCTTTGGCGCCGTGGTTGCCCAGTTCGTCATGCACGTAGAAGACCAGTTCTGGGTACTTCGCCCCGCGGAGCTGGCCGTAGAGCCACTGCGTCGCCCGGGTCATCTCGGCCACCGCCTCGTCGCTGAAGGTAATCTGCTCCAGCTCCAGGGTCTTGATCGTGTTGTCATCCAGCCAGTGCGGACAGGTGTAGGGGTAGAACTGCGGCCCGGCCAGGTAGTAGCAGAAGACGCGGTCCCTGAAGTTGGGGAAGGTCTGGGCAAGCTCGAAGAAGTCCTTCCACGACTGCCAGGCGTCGGTGACTTCATACTCCCCATTCTTAAGCTTGACCGGCCCCCAGGGCAGGCTGTCGAAGAGCCCGGTGAAGCCCTGGTCGGCCAGGAACTGCATGCGCCTGCCAAGCACCTTCTTGGCCAGCTCCTGGTACCCCTCGGGCTTGGTCCAGCCAAAGGCGCGGAGGGTGGTGCTGCCCACATTCGAGGCGTACACCCCAGCGCGCAGTTTGCACAGCGGTAGTTGGAGAGGCAGCACGCGCACCTGCACCGGCAGCACCGCGCTAAGCCCGTCGGGACCCGACAGAGTCAGCTTGCCCTCGTACAGGCCGGGGGCGGCATCGGCAGGGGTGAACAGGTCGACCCAGAAGCCGCGGGTGATCCCTTCCTCCCAGCGCTTCGGCTGCCAGGGCACGAGCCAGAACGGCCGCACCTGGTAGCCGCCACCATCCACCGGGTACTCCGTGTACTTCAGGTAGCGGATGTCGAAGGCAGACGCCGCGATCCTGGCGCCATTCTCGCCTAGCAGGTCACTGGCTTGCAGCGCGATCTGGCCGCTCACCGCGCGCAGTGGCGTGACGGCGACCACGCCGGCTTCGCGCTCGCCCAGGGCGGCGCACAGGCGCAGCGGCCGACCGAGGTCGCGCGGCACCGGCCGCAGCCCCGGCCGTACCTGTGCCGCGTCATCACGGACGTAGAGCACGGCGCCGCCGGCCGTCAGCTCCGGCGGCAGGGCCGGCATGGGGTGTTCCGGCGCGTCTGGCAGGTAGGGAAACTGGGCGTTGAACGCGGCCTCCTGCGCCAAGCGGAAGTCCTTGAGCGCCTGCTCTCCCGCCGCACTACCCGCCCGGAAGACCACCAGCGCGTTGACCGGTACATCGTACTCCGCCACGCTGACCGTGAGCGTGCCGTCCGTAACCTCGACGTCCGCCTCGCCAAAGGGGATAAACCGCGCCACGTAGGTCTGGTACGGATTCAGGTCCGGGTGCCAGTCATGCCGGTAGCTGGCGAAGTAGCGGCCGCTCGGACCGTAGAACGCCGCGAGCGTACCGGCCTGCTCGTACAACACGGTCTGTCCGGCCATGACCTTGTACGCCTTGGTATGGCAGGGCGGACGGTTGGTGCCGTCGCGCGTGAACTCGCCGGTCAGCACCGCGACGTGGTACGTGCCGTTGGGCAGGTCGACCCGGAACGGCCCGAGCCCGAGGATGCCGTCGCGCGTGACGTCATCCAGAATCAGCGTGTCGCGGTATACCCGGCGGTTCAGGTCGAAGGGTTTGCGCACGGCCTTGGACGGCGCCAGGCCGAACCTCCGTTCGGCCGTGTACGCCGTGTCCGGTCGGACCGCGTACCAGCCAGGCGCCACGGGGCTCGCGGGACCGCCAAAGTCGAACTTCCAAACCCCATCCGCGGGCGGCGTGGGCGGGGTCTGGAGCGCCGCTGGGGTCGGCACTTCCTGCGCCTGGGCCCCGGCCGCGGCCCAGAGGATGAGCCCAGCCGCCAGCCGCCGCAGGCCCAGCGGGAAGACATGCCTGGGGGTCGTCGTGTAGCGTCTCACCGTGTCGCCCTCCGTGTACCCATCATTCAGCCCATCAACCCGTTCCCAGCGCTAGTTATTCTTCTCAAATGGTGATGCGGCCAGACGCAACGGCGCCGTCGCGGTGGCGATCGTCTGGGTCCCGTCCGAGGCGGTCAGGCGCAGCGCGTAGAGGCCCGGCTTCAGGCCGTCCAGAGGTAGGCGCGCCGACAGGGTCGCGCCCTGTGCCGGGCCCAACGCCTGCTCCGCCACCACCCGCGCTGCCGCATCGAGCAAGGCCGCATTCAGCGTCGTCGCCTGGCCGGATAGCGTACCCAGCCCAAGATGCCCCGCCACCGCCACCGGCGCATTGCCAGTGAAGCTGGCCTGGCTGCCCAGCCGCAGCAATAGCGGCTCCGGAATGTCGCCCGAGCGGCGCGCGGCGAACCGCGGCCGCCCCTGCTCGTCCAGGACACGCACCTCAGCGGTCCACGGCCCCTGCCTGGCGCTAACCTCGAAGCGCAGCGATGCCGTGCTTTCGCCGCCCGCCGCCAGCTCAAACGCCTCACGCTTCTCGAGGAGTCCCGCCCCACTCGTAAGGTTCAGGACCAGGGCGAACCTCGCCGCCCGTCCGCTCAGATCCTTCACCTTCACACTCAAGCGGTTGCTGCCCAGGCCGACCTGGCCAAGGTCGAGATCCGACACCCTCACGAGGGGCTTACCCAGCACCAGCGTGCCGAACTGCGCCGGATCCTGCCAGTCGCTGGTCGGCGAGAGGCAGGTGTACTCCTTGGTATCCCAGTCGGCGCTGGTGATATTGAAGCGCAGGGCATGCCCGGTCGGCGCCCCAGCCAGACCGATTGCCGCCAGGGGCAGTGCCATCTCCGCACTCCAGTAGTCCTCATGCACCGCGACCCGGCGCTGCAGCCCGGAGGCCCACGCTATATCCATCTCGTTGATCTGCTTCGTATCGGTTGGCTGCGCCCCGGCAGGGTCCAGGACGGTGACGTACCGGTGCGTGGCGTCGAACAGGTACCCCGCGCTATTGAGGATGATCTGGTAGTACTCGGTGCCGGTCCCGAAGGGGTCGAAGAACACCTCGATCTCGTCGTCCTCCCAGATTTTGCCGTCGTCGTTGCCTTGGGTGAAGACGCGCAGAGGCTGGCCGGGTTTGCGCTGCAGCCTGACGCCCAGGTACAGATTCTGCTCGTCGTAGCAGGCCCAGGCTTCGCGACGATGCCGCGCCAGGGTGCTGGCCAGGCCGAGCCGGAACGGCCCCAGGCGCGCCTGCTTATCCTGCCAGCAGGCCTCGGTGAGCTCGCCGTCCAACGTCGGCGGCGTGGCGACCTGCGGAATGTCCACGGTCACAACCCCGGTATTGACCGCCGCCGTCGCCGCCGCCGCAGCGGTTGAAAAGCGCACGTCCTCCAGGAGTTGGGCGCGGGCAGCGCAGGATAGCAGGGCCGCGGCCAGTAATTTGATCGCTCCAGGTCTGATCATGCGCTGCGCTCTCCTTGTGTCAAGGCGCAAACGGCCCCACGGCCCGCCGGAACGGGATCAGGACTTCATGCGTTCTCTCGCCCACCGTGCGACCGAGCGCCAAACGTAGCGCGTAACGGCCCGGCGGCAGGCTCGGCAACCGGACCTCGGTCAAAGACCTGGGCGCGGCCAACGTCAGGTCGCCCTCCGCCAGACTCCGCAGGCCAGCGGGCGGCGTGACATTCCAGCGCAAGCCGACCAGCGCCTGACGCCACACGGATTCGGCGACCTCAACCCGCACCGGCAGCCGATCATCCGGCTGGAACACGGTCGCGCCACAGAGAAGCTCCACCCGCAACGGCGGGTCGGCGAGCACCTCGAGCCGGACGTCGTCCACGAACACTCGCGGCGCCTGGGTCGTATCGGGGACATTCGGCAGCCAGAGGTTCACGTCGGCGCGCTGGGTGTCGGCCAGACGGAACTCGAACTCCTTGGCGCCATAGAGCCACTCGCCCCGAGAGCCGCCGATGGGCAAGGAGACGCCGCCGAACGGCCCTGGTGCCAGCGCGTTCCACTGCCGCATACCGAGTGTGCCTTGGTAGTATGGCGGGCCTTTAGCCAGCCAGAACCAAGCCGACAACCGCAACCGTCGCCCGTCGTAGGGCGCCAGCTGCTCGCGCTTCAGCACCTGTCGGATGCCGAGAAGCCGCTCCGGACCGATGGTGCTGTGGTCAAAACCGAGCGCCTGCCGGCCGGTGTGGACCACCTCGGAGGAGTAAACGATGGACGCGGCGGTCAAGCTGTCGCCACTGCCCGGGCGCGGCGGCCAGTCGGAAAAGTGCCAGCTCTTGTCGGACTGTTCAAAACCCGGATTGGCCAGCAACTGGACATTCTCGACGGCTGCCAAGTTCAGCGGCGGCAGAGCTGCCGCGGCCGGCGTTGCCACGTCCTGAGCTCTGAGACACGCCCCGACGGCCAGGCAGACGCCAACCAGCCCCCACAGCGCCCGGCAAAAGAGTTTCGTCAGCACCGGCAATCGCCCTCTTCGCATAGTGACCCGTAAGATAGGCCATCGCGGCCCGGATCCAACTCAGGTCCTGGGGTTCAGGGTTCAGCTCCCCTTCCCCCCGGTGGGTGAGCCGCCGGCCGAGTGGGGGAAGAGTCGGCCGGCCAGCCCGCAGCCCGCCATCAGGACCGCGCTGAGGGCGAAGAGCAGGTGGAAGTGCGTCAACTGCCACGGCCCAACCACGACGATCCCAAACCCCTTCAGCCAGCCCAGCATGCCGACGGCCAGCAGGGAGAGCGAGGCGCCGGCGGCCGCGATGCCGAGGTTGTAGACGACGAAGCAGGCTGGACGGCTGGCGGTCTTGGGAATGGCCTCGCAGAGCCCGTCGTAGGCCGCGACGCTGTAGGCGGCCTCGCCGAGGGCCATGCACAGATGCCCTATGAGCAGCGGCCATAGCCGACCTGGTGCCGACAGGGCGAAGCCGAGAAACCAGAGCACGTACAGCGGGGTCACCCACACGACCATCCGGCCGCCGCCGACCCGGTTCAGCAGCCTGCTGCAGACCGAGAGCGCCGCGAAACGAACCACGAAGGCACCCGCGGTAATCAGGCCCACTTGTGCCTTGCCCAGGCCGAACACGTCCAGATGCATCACCTGGTTATACGGCCCGCACAGGAAGAACGGCAGGTTGTAGACCACCACCGCGGCCAGGTACCGGCGGAAGACGGGAAAGCGCCACACCGCCAGCAGGTCCCGCGGTCGCACCCTGGCGGCAGCTGAGGTCGGCATGTGTGCCCGGCCGAGACAAGCAACCGCGGCGACGCCAGTGAGTCCGCCAACCGCAAACAGCAGCGCCAAGCCCACTGGATGCGCACTGCCCATCCGGTCCGCGATCCATCCCACCAGAGGCGCGCCCACCATGGCCACGACGGCAAGGACCTGGGAGCGCCTGCCGATGTAGCGGCCCCGGATCAGGCTAGGGATGGTGGAGGCCAGCCAGTCGTCGGTCACCGGCACGGTCAGGTGTCGCAGCGCGGCCGCCAGGAAGACGCCGCCAGCCAGCACGTAGAGGCGGCAGCTGGCCGGGGCGACCAGGGCCAGGATGATGGCCACGGTCAGCACCACCGGCTCGACCAGGCCGAGGGTCACCGCATAGCGCTTGCGGCTGGGCACCCGACTCACCAAGCCAAGGCTGAGCAGCTGAAAGACGCTGGCGACCTGGGTCATGGCGCCGAAGAAGCCCATGCTCTCTCGCGGTACCCCCAACGAAAGCACCAGCGCCACAAAGACAAAGCTGCCGCTACTGCATACCGTATCGAAGACGGCGCGCAGTCCGGCGCTCCAGTTGAACCAACGCAGAGCCGCCCGCGTGTGCTTCATTACCGTCCGCTACTCCCCTCGCGGCAGTCAGGACTCGGTTCTCAGCCAGCGAGGGACGCCCAGTCCCGGCATTTGCACACGTGATATCCCGTCAGCAGGTGCTGCAACCTGGCGAAGCGGCCCTCGGCCAGGCACTGGCGCAGATCATTCTCAATCCGCTCGCTGCCGGCAATGCAGTGCCCGGTCCGGCAGGCCGTAGCGAGCGCCTCCAGAGCGCGCTGCGTCTCCCGCCGAAACCCGTCGACAATCTCCGCGGGGACTTCCACCGCAAAGCCGGACAACTGCACGGTCGGGTCGGTGGTGAAAGAGCGCAACTCGTACGGCTGCAGGTCGACGGTCCAGTCTGCCGGCGCCTCGACCTGTGCCGCCGTCGCCAGTTCCAGCAGCGTCGCCGCCTGACTCAGGGAAACCCGGACCCTCACCGGATAGAAGCCGCGATTGACCAGGTAGACGTAGCGTCGGGGCTCGTGCTCGGGAACCAGGGTGCGCACCGCGACCGGATCGGTGACCGCGCCGACGGTCCCGAAGCTCTCCGCCGGCAGGCTCTGATAGGCTGCGGCAAAGCTGCGCAACTCGCGGGAATGCGCCTTGTCGAGAAACAGCCCCCCGCGGGTTATCCGGCAGGCGTCCAACTCCGCCACGGCCTGCGCATACGGCTCCAGAAAATGCTCCGCCGGCGGGAAGGCGTGGGTGATGCGCAACTGCGACTCGAACCAGAAGCCGTCCTGCGGGTACTCGGAGTTAATCCGAAAGATGCCCTCGGCGGGCTGAGCGCTCATCACGGCCAGCCCGGCCTGCTGCGGATCATCCGCGGCGCCGGGAAACCAGCGGTGTTTGCCCCAGGCCTCGTGCCAGGCGTTGAAGATGAAGACGCCGGGTCGCGGCAGACAACTCCAGGCGGCCAGGGTGTCCCGGTCAAGGTAATCGTGATCACGGAACATGAAGAACGACTCCAGCGGAGCGTTCTCGCGGTTGCCGTCTGAGCGGTCGCGTCCGCCCCCCTCGAACTGGAAATCGGCTTCGAGGTTGGGCTCGTTCTGGTACAAGGCCGGATCGAAGCCGGCTTCCCGGTAGAATTCGAGGGTGGACGGCCGGGCATACAGCTGGTTGCTCGCTCTGCCGTTGCCGATGATCTGCGGCAGATAGGGCTCCGACCAGAGCGTCAAGATCAGCCGCAGGTCGGGGCGAACCGCCACGAGCTCGTCGCGCAGGGCGCAGAGCAACTGGTGGATCTTGCGGCAGCGCCAGGCCACCCAGGCCGGCTTGCAGCGAAAGGTGAGATACTCGTAGCGCTTGGAGAAGCGCTGGGGATCCTTCGGCGCAACCGGGATCGCGATGCCCGTTTCCTGCTCAAAAAGCCGGGCGCTGTAGTCGTCGTAGCCGCTGTGAATCGAGCCGAACCAGACGATGGTGGGCGCCCAGAAGTTGAGGCTGAGGCCCTTGAACGCTTTGTACGGGCCGTAGGTCGAGGCGAGTTCCCGCACCACGGCCCGAACCGCCTGCTGCACGATGGGATGCAGAGGATTGAAGATCGGGCCGGCGTGATAGGGCTGCTGCGTCTTCTCGCCATAAGCGTAGGGAAAGTCCTTCATCACCTGAACCCCGAGTCCCTTGGCGGTGATCTCCGGGTAGTTGCGCACATTGTAGACCGGGGTCCAGTCCATGGTTCCTGCCTGGACCTGATCGCACCAGAGCAGGTTGTTGATCGTCTCGGCCCCGGCCTGAATCGCCGCGAGATCGGTATTCATCTGGCGCATCAGGCTGCCCAGGCGAAGCAGCGTCAGGGCCCCGACGAACCCCATCCCTTCTTCCTCAAAACGCCTCAGCAACGGCCCGATCCACTCTGGCGGGCGCGAGGTCCAGCGCACGTACTGCTTCCGGTCGGGCGCCACGACGACGTCGAACGCATCGGCCGGTTCGCCTGCCGAGGGGTATTGCGGGCCATGGTACCAGACCAGCGGATAGGTGAGCAGACGTTGCCCGGTGTGGCGGGCGTAGGTGATAACGCGCTCCACCCACTCGGCCTTTGACAGAGCCCCCTCACTGGCAGCCGTGCCGCAGGGATCTTCGTACTGAATGCCCAGCTCCCGCCGGGCGCCCCCGGAGAACGGCGCGGGGCCATCCAGCGCGGGCAGAGAATCCAGTTCGGAAATCTCAATGGAGGCCACCGCGGCCGGTTCGCCATAGCCCCAGGTCATGAACACGAGGGTGCAATCATGCCAGCGTGGCCAGAAGACCTGACGAATCTCACGCATCCGGCCCGAAAGCGGGTAGGCGAAGCCAGTGGTGACGCCGGTCGAGAGATCGTAGCAGGTGCCGTCCATCACGCACATGAAGCGGCGCTTGTCGTCCGGGTAGCGAATCACCGCCAGGTGCGGCTGGCCGAGGTGCTCGACGCGGAAGCGGTAGCCAAAACGCGACAGCGGCTTCCCCGCCGCCTCCCGGTAGCGCCCGGCAGCGCCCTCAACCACCTTGACATCCCCAGTGGAGAAATAGCGCTCAGAGGGATGCTCCTGCGTGCAGTCAATCTCCATCAAGACAGCTCCTGTCATGCCAGAATGTCGGAGACGGCAAGGCCTTTGTCCCCGAGCCGGGCGTTGGCTTCATTCAGCTTTTCCCGGCTGCTGACTACGCAGACAGCCGCCCGCGGCTCGTTGGCGTCCAGCACCCGCAGCAGGGTCTCCTTGACCGCCGCCGGGGTGGCACGCCGCGTGGCGGCATAGCGCTGTTCGCGGCGGTCGTCGCTGTCGCCGCGCAGATGACGCACCAGCGCCGTGCCTGTGGCCGCGGCAGGACGGATGGGCGCCTCTGCCTCCTTGGCGCTGCCGATAATGGCGCGGTCGATGTCGGTCTGGCTCCATTGTTGAGCCGCGATGTAGTCGCGGAGACGGTCAAAAACCGCCAGCGTCTCGATGATGTGGGGATCGGAATAGCTGAACAGGCTGAGCGTGCCGAGCGCGTCGTTGTGCATGGCGCCCGCCCCGTAGGCGTTGCCCTTGAAGCGAATCTCGGGCAGCAGAGAGTCGAATCCGGCCAGATAGACCCCGAGCCTGAACCAGGGCACGTCGGGATGCGCCAGATGCGGCGCTGGCATCGCCTTCACACAATGCGCCACCTTCATCGGCCCCGCCAGCCCTTCGCGCAGCGGCGTGAGGTAGGGCTGAAACGGCGGCAGGGCGTCGGGGCTGGGGCCGGCGCAGCGCCGTGAAGCCCAGTTTTCCAGCGTCCGCGTCAGGGAGCGGAATACCGCGTCGCTGCCGGTGAAGCTGACGGTCCACCGGGCCCGGGTGGCCACATAGTCCCGGATGCGTTCGACGTTCAGCATGATCTCATCGGCACGCTGGTCGAAGTTGCCGTTGAGGTCTTCGACGAAGCGCAGTGCCTCCGGACTGGCCAAGAGGTGGTCCATGGCGGCGGCGCGACTGAGGCCACGGGCGGCCTGCCGACGCGCGGTGCTGAAGCCGTCGTTCACGAGGGTTGTGCGGTACCAGGCGCGGGTTTGGATCATGACATCACGCAAGCGCTCACGGTCACGCGGGTCGACGGTGAAGATCACATCTCCCAGGAGTTCGAGCGCTTTTTCCGCCTGGCCGTCGAGGGTCTTGAGGCCGAAGCGGTAGCGGCGCAGAGTCTGGCCCGGCTCGGTGGCATGAGCCCAGGCATGGGTACTGGACCACAACCCGCCGGTGCAGGCGGCGCGCCGTTCGGCAATACGGGCAAAGTCCTGGCCGGCGGCCCCCATCTTGGCGACCACTTCACTGAAGCGCGGCAGCCAGCGGTACAGATCGATCGGCAACCCGGCCAGGTCCATGTCGAGGTCAAGGTAGTTGACCCCATTGGCGAAGACATCGTGGCGCAGCACGGTCACGCCGGCAACCTGCAAGACCTCGGTGGGAATGCGCCGCGGCCGGGCCGGCAAGTCACTGGTTTTGAGTTGCGGGAGCGTGGCCAGCGCCTCCGGCGAGTTGGGCACCCCCTGCGCCGCGGCCAGAGCGGTGGCAGTGCTCGCGATCTCCGCAATCTGTACGGCACTCAGGCGGGCGCGCTGCTCCGCCATCCGGGCGGCAAAGGCGGCATCGGCGCGCACTTGCGCCTGGGGGTCGGGACGCAGAACAACGCGGAGCCGGTGGGGGTTGCTCAATAGGCCCGTGCGAATCAGGCGATTGAAGACCTGGGGGTCGGCGACGTAGCGCGCCTGACAAGCATCGAGCTGCTCACGGGCGCGCAGGAAGGCCAAGGGGTCGCGCTCGAAGGGCCAGGCGGCGTTGGTCGCGTGGAGCACATGCAGCGGGAATAAAGTCTTCACTTCAAGCGTTTCATAGGCAAGTTGCTGGAAGGCCGCCTCAACACGCCCAGCCGCGAACGGTTCGGCGGCGAGCCGCTCCAAGGTCTCGAGCACCACGCTTTCAAAGGCGTCGGCCCGCTCGGCTTCGCTGCCTTTGAGGCCCACGTGGAACTCCTCTTCGTACGCATGGTCCCAGGCGCCGGCATAAAACACGTCGGCGCCGAGCTTCGAGTCAATCAGTGCCTTCTTCAACGGCGCGGCCTCGTTGCCGAGCAGCAGGACGGCGAGCACGTTCCAGTCGCTGACCAGCGCCGGGTCAAGAGCGTCGCCGACCAGCCAGTTGAGCGTGAGAAAGCTGCGCCCGGCAGTGGCCTCGCCGACCCCAATCGGGTAGTCCTTCTCCAGCCGACGCGGTGCCTTCCAGCGCGGTTGGCGCGGGGTGGCGACCCGCACCTCGCGGCGCTCGAAGCCGTTCAGCACCGGTGCCAGAAAGCGCAGATGCTCCACCGTCGGGATGTCGCCGTAGAGGAAGAACAGGCCGTTGCTGGGATGGTACAGTTCGCGATGGAAGCGCCGGAACTGCTCGTAGGTCAGCTCGGGAATGTGCTCGGGGGCACCGCCAGAGTCCCGACCGAGTGGCGTATCGGGGTAGAGGCCGCACCCGGCCAGTTGCCACATCAGCCGCTCCGGCATGGACGAGGCACCCTTCATCTCGCTGTAGACGATCCCCGACAGCTTCAGCGGCGCTGCGAGATCGGCGTTGTCCTCCAGAGTGAAGTGGTGCCCCTCGCGCCGAAAGATGTCCTCCGTCAGCAACGGCTGGAAGACGGCATCCAGATAGACTTCCGCGAGGTTGAAGAAGTCCTTTCTCACATTGCTGGCAACCGGATAGACCGTATACGCCTGTGAGGTCATGGCGTTGATAAAGGTCGCCAAGCTCATCTTGATCATCTCGAAGAACGGCTCACGCACCGGGAAGCGCTTCGAGCCACCCAGCACCGCGTGCTCCAGAATGTGCGAGACGCCCGTGTCGTCGGGCGGCAGGGTCGGAAAGGTCACGGCGAAACAGTTCTCGGTGTCCGCCGGGGCAAAGAGGTGCAGTACTCTTGCCCCGGACTGGCAGTGGATGGCGCGGACCGCGGTCGCGCGCAGCTCCGGCAACGGCGTGACCTGCTCGATCTGGAACCCGTCAACCACCTGGCCAACGCATACCTCGTTCCGGGCGTCTGTTGGGCTCATGCTATCCCTCGCCTTTTTCCGACCGGTGCAATATGGGAGTCCGCCTGGAGCGCTGAAGGCGCGCGGCCATACCAGCCCAGGGCAACGCCCTGGGAATAGGACGGTTATGGGTTTGAGCCCTGTAGGGGCGAGCTATCTGCCATACCTCCGCACCAAGGCCGCATGGTCCGCCCCTTCAGGGCTCAATCCGCGCTGTGGACGGGTACCCAGGGCAACGCCCTGGGCGCCCGGAATGCCCCTTTGGGGCTGAATACCACGGCCCATCCTTATTGCACAGGTCACTTTTTTTCGGCGCGAATCACACCCGTCTGGAAACGCAAAAGGCCCTGAGGTTCATGGCGAACCGAGCGCAGGTCGTAACGTCTTCTCACCCATTCCCTCACTCCACCAGGTCGCCGATCAGCATGATCGCGCCGGCGTACCAGGTAGTGCCCTGGTACTTGTCCGGGTTCTTCTCCATGTCGGGCCGGTTCTGCTCGAAGAGGATTTTCATCTTGTCCGGCACCTGCGCATCGACGGTAACCGTGACCGTATGCACGGTGTCCGGCAGTCCCGAGCCCAGGTCAAGGCTGGCGATGCGATGGCCGGTGCAGTAGGGATCGATGCGGGCACGCACCACCTCGGGCTTGTCGTCGAGCTTGACCCTGACCTGGCCGCAGTCCGGGCCGAGGAGATCGTAGACGCCGGCGCTGGTCCCCTTGAACTTGAAGGTGATGGACTCACCGGGCTTCGCGGCCTTCCACAGTTCTGCCATGCGGCCGCCGAAGGTCTTGGCCAGGTTTTCCCTCTTCGGGTCGAGTTTCTGCCAGCCGGCGCTCAGCGTGGCACGGCTGAGCGGCAGCATCTTGGCCGTCTCCCAGTTGTCCGCGACCAGGGGCGCGCCGAGGAGATGCGGTCCGAGCTTCGCCCCGGGAAGCACCGCGAGCTTCTCCATGCAGCGGGCCACCACCTGCGTGTAGACCTCATGTCCGGTCTCGACGAGCGGATGCACGCCGTCCTCGCTGAAGAGCATCCTGTCGCCGAACGCCACCCTCTCGGCGTCGGTCTTGGGCCGCGTGCCTTTGAAGACGAGCTTGCCGTCCTTCTCCAGCTTGGCAATCTCGACCCCCATGTGGATGGAGGGGATGCCGTAGAGGTCCGCCAGAACTTCCATGGCGCTGGCCGCACGCGGGTACTTACCGTTCTTCAAGTCATTCAGCATGGTCCCATGCGCTAACGTATAAACGTAGCAGATGTCCATCTCGGGCAAGGCCTTCCACGACTGCCGGATGATCCCCTCCATGCTGCGGTGAATGCTGAGCGGGTCGGCGCCACCGTCGTTCACCGCAAACTCGACGAACATCAGGTCCGGCTTAGCCTGCAGCACGTCATGGTCAAGGCGGAACACCCCCAGCCCAGAACCCGTGCCGCCGATGGCCGCATTGACTTCGCTTATCTTGGCCTGCGGGTACTTATTCTGGAACCACGCCAACGTCTTGACCCGCCAGCCCGCCGCCGCGGTGATGCTGCCGCCGAAGTAGGCGATCTTGATCTCTTTCCCCGCCGCCAACTTGGCAAAGAAATTGGGCAGGCCCTGGCGCGGCGTGTACTCCACCGCGTCCCGCAACGGATACGCGGGTTCGGCGGCCAACAAGGACATTCCTGCCGCCACGGTCGACACGAGCATTGCGAGTGGTTTCATTCCAGCCTGCCTTTCCTATGTGTACGATACGCATACCCGAACGCAGTGGTAGCCTTGGTCATGGCATCTCCCCTCTCCCCGATCCAAAGCCGCAACCAACCTGACAGCATCGTTCCCCCAGGATTTCGCCCTATGATAGCCGGCGACAGGCGCGGATGCAAGAGCAGGCGCAGCCGCCGGGCGCAGGTCAGTTCCGTAGGTGGTGACACCTCAGGTCCTGGGGTTCAGGAAACGGCGAGACGGCGAGACGGGGAAACGGCGACTGGAGGAGACGGACAGGGAGACTGGCGGAGAGGAAAACAGGGTTCAGGGTCA